>DAHUXU010000578.1 GCA_027307005.1 Gemmatimonadota bacterium | reverse complement strand
GCCGCGTCGTAGATCCACAGCCGCCGATCCTTGTCCGTGTGCGCGATGAGCTTCCCGTTAGGCGATGGCACCGCCTCCCAGCGCAGCACCGTCCCGTCGTGCGTGAGCTGGTGCGGCGCACCCACGCCGTCGGCCGGCATGGTCCACAGCTCGACCTCGCCGCTTTCATCCGAGAGCGCGAGCAGCGAGTCGCCGTTGGGCATGAAGCGCCCATCGCGGTACCGCACCCCGGGGTGCCGAGCCGCCTCGACCAACCGGCCCTGGTCAGCCTTCACCGGCGCCACGAACAACTGCCCGCGGGCCGTCAACACGACGCGGTCGCCGTTAGGCGAAAGGTGCGCGGCGCTCACCCACGTCATCGCCGTGTCCACCCATTCCTCGCGCATCTGGTCGAAGTCCGACGCCAGGCGACTGGGAATCATATGGTCCTGTCCCGTGGACAGGTCGAGCACCCACACGTCCGCGCCCAACTGGTACACGATGCGCCCATCGGACAGCGACGGCGATTGCAGATCGAAATCCGTGTGATGCGTGTGCTGTCGCGGGTCGCGGCCGTTCTCATCGACCGACCAGATGTTCATCGTCCCGTCGCGGTCGCTCGCGAAATAAATTCGGCCCTTCCACGGCATCGGCGTCTTGCTGGTGCCGGCGTAGTCGCCGGTGAGCGGCACCGCTTCGGGCATCGCGCTGCTCCACTTCCAGAGCTGCTGTGCGGTGCCTCCCTTATAGCGGCGCGTGTGACTTCCCTGAAAGCCGAAGCGCGTGAAGAACAGCGTCCCGCCATCGTACGCGCCATCGGAGGCCTGCTCGAGCGGCACGCGTGTGCGAACGCCGGTCGCGGTGTCGAGCGTCACGAGCTGGTCGATGGGCAGCGTCGCAAACTGCCGCGTCGAATAGAGCACGCGGCCGTCGGGCGTCCATCCCACCACGACATCGCGTGCGCCGTCCCAGGTGCGCCGCTCGGGAAGGCCGCCGGCAATCGGCATCGTGTAGACTTCGGCGGGCCCTTCGTATTGTCCGGTGAACGCGATCGTCGCGCCGTCCGGCGAAATGGACGCGTCGCCCTCTTCGCCGCGGCCACTCGTGAGACGTCGCGCGACGCCGCCGCCCAACCCGATCGTCCACAAATCGCCCTCGGCGGTGAACACGATGGTCGTGTCGTGGATGGCTGGATACCGGTAGTAGCCGAGTGGTGTCGCGGACGGCGATTGGCCGGGCGAAGCGCTCACGACGACTGCCAGAGCGACCATGCCGGCCGCGAACACACCGAGGGGTCTGAGCATACGTGTGCCGAGGGAGATGGACGGAGATCCAACAGGTGGGATCGACCGGCACGACCTTACAGCACGGAACTTGATGTAGCAAGCCCAACGGGGCGAACGCGCGAGCGATTAGCGCCGGGTGTGCGGTGCTGCGTGGATCGAGGCGACGCGTGCCGTGTACGTGCCTTTCACGTCGCGTCCGTTCGCGATTCCCGACACGGTCAATTCGCCGGTGCGGCTGCCCACGGTCCATGCGAGCGCCACACGCCCATTCGCGTCGGTCACCGCGCGCGACGGCGAGACCGATCCGCTCTGTGTCGCGAATCGCACCGGCACGCCGGAGACGGGATTGCCGTAGGCATCGGTCACCAGCGCGACGAGGCGCCGAACGCCCCGGGCGCTGTGCGCGGTCTGTGCGTCGTCGAACGCGAGGTTCGCGGGCGCGGCCGGCGTCGCGTGCGCATGCACCGCGATCAGCCTGGTGACACCGTCCACGTGCACCGCCAGCGTTAGGCGGCCGGCGGTGCGGCCCATCGTCCAGCGCGTCCGGGCAACGCCTAACGAATCGGTCCCGAGCGCCGTATCGGGCACGGTGCCGCCGGACGGCGACAGCACCACCTGCACGCCGCGCACCTGATTGCCGTGCGCGTCCACCACGCGTACGGAAATCGACTTCGCGAGCGTCTTGCCGACCACGCCGCTCTGATCATCGCCGGCGAGAATCGCGATGGCCGCGGGTTTTCCGGCGCGCGCCGTCGCGGTGAGCGTGATCGGCGCGACGGGATCGGCGCTTTCCGCCTCGCCCACCTGGACGCGGAGGCGCTGCGTGCCGGGCGCGTCGCCCAGCGTCCATCGGACGTGCGCCTGCCCGAGCGAGTCCGTCCGCGCATCCAGTGGCCTAACGGAGCCCTCCAGCGCCGTCCACGCGACCGGCACGCCGCTCAGCGCACGACCGGTCGAATCCGTCACGCGCACGCCGACCGAGTCGCCCAGCGCAGTGCCGGCCTCGGCGGCGAGCCCGGTTGCGAGCGCGGCGACGCGCGTGTTGCGTGCCGCCGGATCCGCTTCCGCCGCCACGCGCACCGCCGTATCGAGATGGTCCACCGAGGCGAGCAGCAGCTGCCGGCCCGGCAGATTGCCCAACGTCCACGTCGTGCGGGCGCGTCCGTCGGCGTCGGTGCGCGACGTGTCGGGAGACGCCGTGCCCTGGCCCCCCGCCGGGGCGAACCTGACGAGCTGATTCTCGATCGGCCGGCCGTGCCGGCTCGTCACTCGCACGACGACGGCTTGCGCAAGGGGCCGGCCGGCGAGCGCGCGCTGCGACGTTCCCGACACCGCGGTGAGGGCGGCCGGCGTCGCCACGACCGTGACCGCTGCGCGGCCGGCGATCGCGCCCCCCGCCGCCGTGACGATCGAGCGTCCGGCGCTTCGCCCAACGAGAAGTCCCGACGTATCGACCGTCGCCACTGTCGAGTCGTCGATGTGCCAGCGCGGGATCACGCCCGCGATCGTATACCCGCGTGCGTCGCGCGCGACAATGTTCAGCGCGATCCTGCCATCCTCGGCCACGGTCACGGAGCTGTCGAGCGCCGACGCTTCCACCGAGACCGCCGCAACGCGCTGGGCAACCACGATCCGCGCGCGCGCGACCAGTCCGCCGACGATGACATCGATGGTGGTGGACCCTTGCCCGCGCGTCACCACCGAGCCGTCGCCGAGCACCGTGGCAACGCGCGGATCATCGGTCGTCCAGATCGGGTGCGCGCCGACGAGCACGCTGCCGCTGCGATCGGTAATCGTCGCCGCGAGGTGCAGCGTGTCGCCCACCGAAAACGCCGTGTCGGCCGCCGGCCTAACGCCGACCCACGCCGCTCCGATGTTGCCGATGGTTTGGTGCGCATCGGCGCGTCCGATCACGCCGTACGTGTAGAGCGCGGACACGAGCGACACGACCGCCGCGCCGGCCGATGCAACGGCTGCGATCGTGCGCGCATGCGAGAACCACGGACCGCGCGGTGCGCCGGTAGTGAGTCGCTGTGAGGAAGCCATACCGACACTTGACTCGGCCTCCTCGACCACGGTCACGCTCGATCAGGGCGTTATCATGCGCCGCCTCGAACGCAGGCGAAGTCCGTTACGACGCGTTGCCGCGCATGGGAAATCTGTCCGTCGCCGACGCATCCTTTGTTACGGCACGCGGCGCATCAGCCGCGCGCCGCGTGGGGACCTACCGCGGCCAGAGCCAGCCGAAGACGCCGGCGGTGAGCAGTCCGTAGAGCAGCGCGTCGAGCACGTTCTTCCACGTCACGCTCCACGGCTGCGATCGCCACACGGCATTCGTGATCTCCGCGCCGGCGTATCCCATCCAGGCAACGGTGCCGGCGATCCGGAACACGGCCAGATACGGCGCGCCTAACGGAATCGTGCGCGACACGACGTAGGCGGTGAAGTACGACATCACCAGGAGAAAGATGAACCACGCGCCAAGCAGCGATCCCATCTTCATGGGGCCTGTCGGCCGCAGGATGAGAATGCCTACTGGCCCCTCGGTGAACAGCTGCACCTTCTCGGGCGAGCCGAGCTCCTTCGGGTCGGCACAGTAGGGAATCGAATACTGCCCGGGCGAAGGCCGTCCCGCGTTCACCGCGGCGCGCACGGCTTCTTCGTTGGACAACCCGCCGTAGTCCGCGCGATGATACGTGAGCGCCATGTGCAAGATCGAGCTCGCGACGAACACGATGACGGCGGAGAGGATGATCGGCAGCCACAGTTGACCGAGGGAGACCATGGTGTTCATGCGGAGCTCCGATGGTGGGATGGACGGCCCGGCTCTGCCACCAATTAGTGCAGATCGGGTTGCGGGCGGAAGAGTGCGCCGCGATTCCTACGGACGTTGCCCGTGCGCCGAGCGTCCGAGAGACATGATGCGATTCAACAATTTCGGGTACGTCATCCCTGCACGTTTCGCGGCCGACGCCAGCTCCTCGCTCGCGCTGATGTCCGGGTTGGGATTCGCATCCAGAAACCACAGGACGCCCTGCGCATCGAGACGGTAGTCGATGCGCGCGTAGCCGGACATCTCGAGAATGTGATAGATGCGCCGGCTGAGCCGGCCGATGTGCGATGCCAACGGCTCGTCGAGATTCGCCGCCTGCAGCTGCACGCCGCGCCGTTCCTGATACTCGAGATCGTGTTTCACCTTTGCCGTCGCGATCAGTGGTTCGTTCGGCGCGCTGTGCTCGATCACCAGCTCCCACGCCGGCAGCGACCACACGCGCGCATTGCCCAGCACGCTGACGTAGAGCTCGCGTCCCTCGATGAATTGCTCGGCGATCGAGTCCGTGTCGAGATTCTGGTGGATGAACCGCACGCGGTCCTCGAGCTCGGCGTCGTCGTGCACCAGCGATGCCTTGGCGATGCCTAACGATGCGTGCTCGGTGAGACTCTTGACGATCAGCGGGAACCCGAGCTTCGGCAGCCGGCGCGGCCGCCGGCCCAACGGAAACACCGCGAACGCCGGCGTGCGGATGCGGTGGTACGCGAGGAGCTTCTTGCCCAACGCCTTGTCCCGCGAGATCACCAGACCGCGCGGATTGCAGCCGGTGTACGGCACGCGGATCAACTCGAGAAAGCTCACGATGTTGTGATCGTAGAGCGCGTTGTGGTGAAACTCTTCGAGCAGATTGAACACCACGTGCGGCTTCATGGAACCGACCGCGTCGCGGATCGGCTGCAATTCCTCCTGGACGCCGAGCGCCAGCACCTCGTGCCTGGCCTTTCGCAGACACGTGATCACGTCGTACTCGGCGCGCCACGACAGAATCTCCTGCTCGTCGAAGCCGTCCAAGGAGTCGGGCGGGACGTGGTCGGGATACACGAGCGCCAGCACGCGCAGCCGTTTCACAGCACGATCCACTCGCGCCGGCGGCTGTACAGCACGCGCGTGATCGTCACCGCGAGCAGCACCGCAAAGTTCGTGACGAGCGGGCGCTCGCGTCCCACCGCGCGCAACTCGAGCTCGCGGCAGCGCACGATCATGTCGGAGAGGACTGCGTCCAACGTGATCTGATACTCACCGCTCCAGCGAGCCACGAGCTGGCGAATCGTGGCCCGGTGGCGCCTGAGGAACGCGGCGGCCGTCGGGTGCGCGCGATGCGCCGGGTCGCGAGAAAAGAGGCGCAGCAAATCTCGATCGTACGTGTTCGGCACCTCGACCACGTACCGGCGTCGCCGCGCTTCGTAGTAGTCGCCGAGCGTGGTCGAAATGCTGCGCAGCGGCTCGACGACCGCGCGCGAGGTGACTAACGGGGGCTGTCCGCCCACCTCGGCCATCACTTCGTCCACGT
Organism: Gemmatimonadota bacterium; assembly: GCA_027307005.1. GTDB lineage: Bacteria > Gemmatimonadota > Gemmatimonadetes > Gemmatimonadales > Gemmatimonadaceae > JADGGM01. The sequence continues at coordinate 1,278 of DAHUXU010000578.1, read as the reverse complement.
ACTCGAGCTTGCGCAGCGCCACCGGCCACGCCGCGTAGCGCGCCCGCCACCGGCGGCGGGGACGCATCCACACGGCGAACGTCTCGGCGAAATCCTCGTCGGGATGGCTCTGCGCGTACCAGAGCCGCAAGTGCTGCACGTGCTGCTTGCTCGCCGGGTTCGGCCGATACTGGTCCGGGTACGGTTGGGCGGAGCTCCCGAAGAGATAGCGCCAGCGACGGCGGTGGTGCAGGCGATAGGCGTGTTGGATGGCGTGCCCGGTCTCGTGTCGAAGAATGCGCATGCACTCGCCGTGCGTGCCGCCTTCCACGTCCAGCATCTGCGAGCGCTCCAGCCGCATCAGCCGCGGATGGGCCAGATAGAACGGTACGGCGAACCCGGGAATGCCCAACGGAGAGAACCACTCATTGGAGAGCCAGATGTGCGGCTGGAACACCAGCGCCCGATCGAGCAGCTCGCGCCGCAGTTGCTGAACTTGCGGCTCGAGCCATGACCCCTCGATCGACACGCCGAGGTCGCGCAACCGCACCTGCATCAGCTCGGGGCGCGGCAACCGGTCCCACGACAGACGGCGCGCGCGCCTGGCTCGTTTTCGCACCGGCATGGCGAGAGAACTTCGGCGGACGAGCGCGAGGGCGCAAGCGCCTTATCACGGTCGCTGCAGCACCGGCATGCGCGACAACGCCGTGTCGACCAGCGCGCGAATGAGCGCGCTGTCGGTCGGCATCAGATGGCCGGTCTCGAGCCAGATCTGCGTCTTCGGCTGCCGCGCGGCGTCATAGAGCTGTCGCGCTGCGTCGGCCGGCATCTGGGGGTCGTCGATCCCGTTCACCATGATCACGGGACGGGGAGCGATCGCGCCGATGAACCGCTCGGGCGACAGACTGCGAAATGGGCGCATCGCCAGCCACGCCAGCGGCGACCGCAGCCAGGCCGGGTGCGTATCCAGATTCGCGGCCAGCACCTTCGAGAGATCGCCCGCGCCGTAAATCAACGCCACGTTGCGGAATCTCGTGTCGGCTGCCGCCGCGATCGTCGCGAAGGGCACCGCGAACGATGTGGCCGCGATGGCGATGCGCGTCGGATCGACATCGCGCCGCGACGCGAGGTACGACGCGCCTAACGAAAAGATCTGTGGGATGTGCTGCGCAGTCGTCCGCAACGCTCCCGAATGGAACAACGCATCGGACAGCGAAATGCTCGTGGGAAGCGACCGCGGGTAATCCAGCGACAGAACCACGACATCGCCGAACTCCTGCGGCAGGTGCTCGATCGCGC
>DAHUXU010000575.1 GCA_027307005.1 Gemmatimonadota bacterium | reverse complement strand
ACCGCGTCGTCGAGTTGACCGGACGGCCGGAGGGCGGCGCCGGGGCGCGCGTGTTCGCGAGCGGGCGCGCACCGGTGGATTATCCGCCGGGCGCGGACCTGTCGTTCCTGCTCGGGTCGCCGGATGCGGCGCTGGAGGGCGTGGCGGCGTGGCGATGATCCTCGCCGTTGCGTTAGGCAGCGCGATCGGCGGCGTCGCGCGGCTGCTGCTGGGCGCCGCGGTGCAGCAGCGGCTCGGTCCCGGATTCCCCGTCGGAACGCTCGTCATCAACATCACCGGCTCGCTGCTCCTCGGCTTTTTCATGCGGCTGGCCTTGGCGACGTCGGCCATCTCGCCCGAGATACGCGGCTTTCTCACGACGGGCCTGTGCGGGGGCTACACGACGTTCTCGACATTCACCTACGAGACGATGGCCCTGCTGAACGATGGGGAGCTCGGTCGCGCCGGCACCTACGTGGCGGCGAGCGTGGCGCTGGCCCTGCTCGGCGTCTACCTTGGCGCAGCGGCGGCGGGCGGCCTCATCGCGCTCCGCCAGCGATGATGGGCCGACCCTACCGAGGAGCGAACGGATGATGGCTCGCGTGACACGAGTGTGGGCGTGCGTGGTCGCGTGCATGCTGATGGCGGCGCACCGCGCGCACACACAGGCCGACAGCAGCGTCGCTCAGTTAGGCCTCGATCGCGTCGGCTCGTATCTGAGCTACACGACGGTCGAGCACGCCCGCCACGGCTGGGAGCTGGGCGGCGACGTGGATGTCGGCTCGGTGAAAACGCCGAAGCTGCACCTGCTGGTCGAGGGCAACTTTCTGCACGCGGACGTCCACCGCTTCGACGCCGGTGACATCCCGATTCCCGGCTCGTTTCACGATTTCAGCGTGAGCGTGGCGGCCCGCTATTCGGTGGCGCACGTCAAGCGGTTCGAACCCTATGTCGGCGCGGGAGTCGGCTTGCACTTCCTCGGCACCGACATTGCACGGTCGCAGCCGATACATGATCAGTACACGGGCGCGAAGCTGGGCGGCGAGTATTTTCTCGGCGTGTCCTACGACCTCACGAAGCGTTGGGCGTTGTACGGCGAGGTGCGTCGCATGGAAGTGCCGCCGGCCTCACGCGTCACGTATCGACTAGGCTTCTTCGTGCGCTTGTAGCGGCACCAGGAGAGTTGTGCAATGGACCGCTCGGCGGTCATGCGCACGGATGTCGTCGTTGATCTCGAGGACGCCCGACTGGACGCGCTATTGAGCGTCCCGGTTGCGTCGCGCGGTGTCGTGTTGTTCGCGCACGGAAGCGGCAGTGGTCGCACGAGCCCGCGGAACACGATGGTGGCGCATGTGCTCGAGAACGCGGGGCTCGCCACGCTGCTCATCGATCTGCTGACCGTGGACGAGCAACGAGAGGATGCTCGCACGGGTCTGCTGCGGTTCGACATCGACCTGCTCGGCGGGCGTGTGTTAGGCGCATCGAAATGGCTGCGAGAGCGCCCCGTGTCGTCGGCGCTGGCACTGGGCTATTTCGGCGCCAGCACCGGCGCCG
>DAHUXU010000569.1 GCA_027307005.1 Gemmatimonadota bacterium | reverse complement strand
GGTGTTCCAGTTGTTCGGCGCCGCGGCCTCGTGGGAACCGACGGCCACCGACTATCGCGCCGAATGGAGCATCCCCGGCAACGGCGCCGGTGCGAAGGTCGGGCTCGACGTCGGCCTGAACAACGTGCCGCCGGTGCTGCGGAAAGGATTCTTTGCCGGGTTCTCGTGCGTGAGCCGCGTGGTGCAGTAGACCGCCCATCGCCGGACACGTTCAGCGGTGGTCCGCGGCACGACGGAGCTTGTCCTAACGACGGCCCGCGTGCGCCGTGCGCGCCACCAGCGACTGGAAATTCGTGATCGTCTCCAGCGTCCGCGCGTCTCGATCGGGACTGTTCATGAGCACGAGCACCCGACCATCCGGACTCATCGCGTGGTTCCACGCGAATGCCGACAGAAACGACCCTTCGATGAGCAGCGTCGGCTTCCCGGTATGGAAGCCGCCCTTCGTGGCGACGGGCACGCGGTAGTAGCGCGAGCGATCGCGATACACGATCGCGCTACCGTTAGGCATCCAGAGCGGCATGTCGCCCTGTTCCGCAATGTGGTAGACGATGCCCGTCGGCGGCAGCGGCGTGACATCCACCGAGCCATCGTCGCCGCCCCACGACAACCACCGGCCGTCCGGAGAAAAACTCGCCGCCGTGCCGACGCCGCCGGGCACGCGCGTCGACGTCGTGTCGGGACCCAGCGACCGAAGATAGAGATCGTGCCGGCGCCAGTCGGAGAACACGAACGACTTGCCGTCGGGCGCTACGGTCATGTACGACGCGTTGGACAGATGGAGGTTCGTCCACGCGCCCGTATCCAGCGACTGGATGCGCGCGCCGTAGTTCAGGAATTGCACCGGGTCGAACAGGCCGATCATGAGCGCATGGCCGGACGGGAGCCACGACGCCGGGAACGCGCGATAGTTGCCGTCCACCGGCACCTGCTGGCGCACGCCGGTGGCCATGTCCATCAGCATCACCTGCCATCCGCCTAACGGATTGCGCACCTGCACGGCGAGTCGGGTGCCGTCGGGCGACACGCGCGGCTGCGTGTAGGGTCCGCGGGGAAACGGCAGCGTATCGAGACGGCCGTCTTGCGACACGAGGGCGACGTTCACGTACAGCTGATTGGCGCCCGGCACATACGTCAGCGTCCCGTCATCGGTGATCGCGTACTCGGCGGCTCCGAAGCCCGCTTCCATGCGCACGCCGGTGACGACGGGCACCGCTTCGCCTGACACCGCACGGCGGGCGGCGTCGAACGGCATGGCCGACAGCTGGCCGTCGCCGGTGGCGTACACGAGGTAGCCGCCGCGGATCCACTGCGGGCTCGCACCGAACAAGAGGTCGGATTGTCGCACCGAGTCGAGTGCCAGCACGCCGCGCTGCGTGATGGCGAGCTCCGATCCGGTCTCGAGCGACAGGAGCGCGAGCTGCCCGGAGCTGAACTGCCCGACGAGCCAGCGGCCGCCCGGAAGGGCGCCCGGCGTGCCGAATTGTGTCGTTAGGCGGGTGACGGAATCGGCGCCGCCGCCGGCCGCGGCCACGCGGTGCAGCTCGAAGCCGTTTCGCTCGAAGACCACGATCTCGTTGGGCGTCACCCACACCGCTCCGGTCACGCTTGCGACCTGCGCGAGCGTGATGGGCGTTCCCCCCGTCGACGAGACCTTGCGGAGCAAGTTGCCGGTGACGAAGCCGATCCACGCCCCGTCGGGCGAATAGAAGGGATCTGACGCGCCATCGCTGCCGGGGACCGCCGCCTCGTCGCCGGTCTCCGATGATCGCAGAACGAGCACGGTGGTGCTGCCGTGCGGTGCGACGTACGCCAGCTGCTTGCCGTCGGGCGACGCCGCCATGGCGCTGTACCAGCCCCCGGGCGTCGACGGACCCTCGAGCGCGACGATTGCGTTAGGCGGCAGATCGATGTTCCAGCGCTGCGGCGCCGTGTCCATGGGGGTCCGCCGGAGCGACGCGCCGAGCGCGCCGAGCCCGATGCCGACGATGAGCGCGGCCGCGAGCCCGAGAAGCATCCGGCGGCCGCTGGCCCGGCCGCCGACCACGCCCGGCGCCGGCGCGGTGAGGGCCGCGCGAAATTCCGACGCGGTGGCGAAGCGATCGGCTGGAAGTTTCTCGAGCGCCTTCCGCACGCAGGCATCGAGCTCGGCGGGCACGGTCCGCCGCTGGGCACGCAGACTCCGCGGCCCCTCGGTCATCACCCGCGCGACGATCGCCTGGGCCGTCGGGCCGGAGAACGGCGGCTCCCCGGCCAGCATCTCGTAAGCCACGCAGCCTAACGCATAGATGTCGACGCGCGGCGTGAGCGCCCGGTCGCCCATCGCCTGCTCGGGGGCCATGTAGGCCGGCGTCCCGAGACTCAACCCGGTTTCCGTTAGGCGGACCGCCGCCTGCCCGCCGCTGGCCGCGAGCGCAATGCCGAAATCGGCGACCAGCGCGTGCCCGTCCTGCAGGAGGATGTTCTCCGGCTTGATGTCGCGGTGGATCACGCCATGCTCGTGCGCGTAGGCCAGCGCGTCCGCCACCTCCGAGGCGATCCGCACCGCGTCGCCCACGGACAGCTGCCCCTCGCGCTCGAGGCGGTCCCGCAGACTCACCCCGTTCACGAACGGCATCACGTAGAACACGGTCCCGTCGACTGCGCCGGAATCGTGCAGCGCGAGGATGTGCGGGTGCTGGAGGTTCGCGGTGGTCCGGATCTCGTGGAGAAAGCGCTGCGCGCCAACGATGGCCGCCAACTCCGGCCGCAGCACCTTGAGGGCGACGGGTCGCTCGTGGCGCACGTCGTGCGCGAGGTACACGGTCGCCATGCCGCCACTGCCGAGCTCGCGCTCGATGACGTAGCGTTGGCTGAGTGCAGTCGAAAGCCGGAGGAGATCGTCCGAGCCGGGCACGGACAGGAAGATGCGTCGTGTCGGTTGGGCAGTCCAGAGGGCGCAGCGCTCAGCGGGGCGGCTGCCCCGCGTCCACGCTCGGCGAGCGCCGATTCGCCGCCGGCCGGCCGGAGACGCAAGCGCTCCGCGGGCCCGGTCTCTCGTTAGGCACGCCGCGGCGGCGCGGGCGCCGGCAGCGGCCGCGCATCCGTCGTCGATCCACCACGGCGCGTGTCGAACGGAAACTGCTGCTCCCGTTCCAGCCGTATTATCTTATGGTTGGCCGTTTCACCGCTGTGTCTCGAACGCGTCGCTGCTTCTCGGAACTATCGTATGGCGACTCAGCGCAAGCCCAGCACAACCGCTCGCGGCACGCGCCTCCGCGGGTTGCACCCGAGCGCGCTCTCGGTCGAGCCGGGAACAGCGGCATACAGCTCCGAGACCGGTCGCACCTATCGGCTCGAGCGAATGATCGGCAGCGGCGGCTTCGGCAAAGTGTACCTGGCGACGACGACGCTTGCGTCGGGCGCCACGTTCAACGTGTGCATCAAGATCAGCGACAATCTCGCCGGCTGGCTGCGTGAGGCCTACTTCGCCGAGCTGCTGGCGTCGCAGGAACGCGCCCTGCGCATCATCGACCGGTTCGCCGAATTCGCGAACGGCGCCATGCGATACTGCCTCGCCATGGAATACGCCGAGCACGGCGACCTGGGCTCGTGGCTCGAGCGCGTCGGCCCGCAGACCGAGCGCTATGTGCGCCGCGAAATCGCGGCCATTCTCGGCGTCCTCGACGCGCTGCACCGCGGGCAGGCGTTGCACCGCGACCTCACGCCGTTCAACGTGTTCGTGTGCGAGGGCGAGCACCTCAAGCTCGGCGACTACGGCATCGCGACGCACCAGCTCAATCGGCGCGGCGTGACGGCCGATGCATTCAACCGAATGCACGCGCCCAACGAGATCGCATGGGGTCGCGTGCGGCGGTGGCAGAAGCGCGACGATGTCTATCAGATCGGGCTGCTCGCGGTGATGCTCCTTCGCGGCGACATCTCGAGCGCCGTCCGCAGCAAGGACGTGCGCACCCTGCCCTGTAGCGATCACCTGAAGGACGTCATCCACGGATGCCTCGGCTCGCGTGGCAAACGCTACGACGCCGCACGCGAATTGATCGAGGCGCTGCGACGCCGCGCGCGCCAGCCCAAGCTGGGGCGCGTCGAACGACTGGCCGGCAAGCGGGTTTCGTTCACCGGATTCCTCGTGCGTCCGCGCGCGGCGGCGATCGCCGCGGCGAAGAAGGCCGGCGCGATCGTGCAGTCGAAGCCCGGCGGGACGACGGACATACTGATTCGCGGCCGGCCTAACAAACAGCAGATCGCGGGCAAGGACGGCGGCTCGAAGCTGATCGAGGTGCGCCGTCTCGCGGCCAAGGGCCACAAGGTGACGGTGATCGGCGAGCGGCTGTTCTGGAAGCTCGCCGATCCGCCGAAGCGCAAACGGGCCAAGCAGGTGTCGCGGGGCTCGAAGCGAGGAAGGCTGTGACGTCTCCCTGATAGAATCTGCGGGAATCTCTGTGGTGTTCGTGTCGGCGTCTATCCGACTCTGCGCACGAACAGTAACGTTTGGCCGACTCGCTCCCTCGCCGACCGCTTCGCGTCCGGCGCCCCGATCACGTCGCGTTCCGAGGTCTCCATGCGCCGCGGGTTCGTTCTGCTCCGTACGCTCGCGCTGTTCGGCGGCGCGTCGCTAGCGTTAGGCACGGGGGCTCGCGCCGGCGCGAGGACGCCCGCTCCCTCCGCGCTCACGGCCACCGATTCGCAGGAGATCGCGCTCGGCGCCGCTCTCGCTCGCCAGTTCGACAGCACGCGCGGCATCCGTCCGACGCCCGAGAGCGACCGCATCCAGGCCTACCTGCAAGGCATCGCCGACTCGCTCGGCCGCTTTACCAAGCGCAAGCTGCCCTGGACCATCCATTTCGATCCGCACCCGGGCATCAAGAGCGGGTTCGCGCTGCCCGGCGGGCACATCGTCATCTGGGGCGGCATTCTCTCCTACATGGGCACGGAGGACGAAGCGGCGGCGGTGATCGCGCACGAGATCGAGCACATCGACAACGGCCAGGTCTCGCGCCGCATCGACAGCCTCGTGACCACCGAGCACCGCGACGTGACCAACGCGTCGCAATGGCGGTGGGGCGAGTTCGGCGCGAGCTACGGGCAGGTGCTCGAGTACCGCTGCGATTCGTTAGGCGCGGAGCTCGTCGTCAAGGCGGGCTACTCGCCCTACGCCTACAAAACGATGATGGAGACCTTCATCGCGCTGGGCAAGGTGCATGCGCCTAACGCAACGCCGGCCAGGGAGTTCACCGACCGCGTCGCGCAGATCGAGCGGCAGATTGCCGAAATGCACTGGGACGCCCTCACGAAGACGCGGCCGCTGCGGCTGCCCGGGACCGGTGGATGATCGCGAAACGTCTCGATCGTGCGCGATGGCAGTAGATCGCCGCCCGCGGTGTCGCCCTACTGCCCCGGGCGCTTGATCGAGGCGAACACGCTCGTCGGGTACCACGCCGGCCGCGTTGGGCGGTCGGCAACGGCGCGCACGATGTCGAAGTATATCGCGTCGAACGCGATGGCGGTCTCGAAATTCACCGGCTGGGCAAGATCGTCCGACGGCTTGTGGTAGCGCGTGTCGAGCCACTGCGTCACCGTCGAATCGCCTGGCGAATCTTTCGTGTAACCGACCTTGAACGCCAGCGCCGGGATGCC
>DAHUXU010000538.1 GCA_027307005.1 Gemmatimonadota bacterium | reverse complement strand
CTGCGCGGTGCCGTCCCAGAGAAAGCCGAACCAGGTGTCGGCGGCGCGAATGACCGATGAGAAGCGCGCGAGGTTGTGTTCTCGGATGACAGTGACAATCCGGCGAAAGGCCGCCGGGTGCGACTCATCGACGCTTTCCAGAATGACCTGTCGCAGGCCTTCCTCGCGCTGCGCCGCAAGGAGCAGACGCTCGACGAGCTCCCATGCGTCCGGCCGTGCGCAGCTCAGCAGCGCCTGTGTCACGTGCCGACCCATTTGGGCAGTCGGGTGAGCGCCTCGCACCGTTGCAGCGAGCACCTCGAACACGGTGTCACCGGTGGCGCCGCCGGCATCGATCGCTCCCGCGAGCAACCAGCCGAGGTCGACGGCGCCGGACCAACCCGCGAGATGCGCTCCGTGCTCGGCGATCCACACGATGTCCGCGTCGTAGTCGCCGAGGAGTAGAGCAACGTTCGCGAGCCATCGTCCGCGAATGCCGGCGAGCGTTGCCCGCGACATCGGCGCACGGAACGGGCGGCGCGACAGCCCTTCGGTGTACGGGCGCCGAACGAGCGCGTGGAGTGCACACGCGACGCTGGCGTCCAGCCGCGGCAGGAGGGTCCGTGCCAGCCGTCGCCACTCGTCATCTGAAAGCTCGCGGAGCTGCGCGCCTAACTCCGCGCGCTGGCGCGCAATCACGGCATGGCGCGACAACCGCGGCGCCTCGCACGCCTTCTCGAGGACGGCGCGCATCGTGGACGGGATGCCGGCGCCGACGAGCGCCGCGGCCTGTTGGGCAATGCCCGTCAAGCGGGCGTGCAGCGCACCCGGTCGACGCTTGGCGGCCAGCTCGGCGTTGATTTGCTCGTTGTCCATTCGTTAGGCGCCGGCGAGGAAGGTAAGACGGATGAAGACGAGAGTGCTCGTGTCCGTGGGGTAGACCTGGGCGTCGAGGTCGCGCTGCTCGCTGCCGTCCAGCACGACGAGGTAGAGCCCGTCTTCGAAGCCCGTGAGCGCGGCGCCAACGGCACCCGCCGTGTCGCCAACGATCGACGCGGTGTGACCACCCGGATCGATCTTGCCGACGATCGCCGCATCGGAGATTTCCCCGTCGGACAGCACCCGCATCAAGCGCCGCCGTCGCTGTCGGTCATCGAACGCTGCGACCTCCGCCGTTACCACGCGTGTAATGAGGTCACGAAGGGTCAGGGCATCGTCGCCGCCCCGTCCCGCGCCGGGCGGAACGGGAACCGACCATCGGTCGAGCGAGCGAGGTTTTGTCCCGAGGACGCGCGTTTCGATGAACATGGGTGAGCCTCAGCGCAAAGACACCCGGGCGGGCGCCATCGTCACTGCGCTGTCATTACGGGATCATGCTGGACACCCTGTGACCGGCGGCTGACTTCGGCGCGTGTCGACACCGACATTGATTCTGCCCGGACCGGTCGCTGCCGGCAAGAGCACAGTCGCCCGCGAGCTCGTTCGACTCCTAACGGAGGACGTCGCGCTGATCGAAGGCGACATCTTCGTGTAGACGCTGCCTAACGCAACGCCGCCCGGCACCGGCTCGAACGGTCGGACCGCTCATCAGCAGGGAATCGAGTCGGCCGAGCCT
>DAHUXU010000046.1 GCA_027307005.1 Gemmatimonadota bacterium | reverse complement strand
GCGTCGGTCTCCTCTTCGTCCCGCGGCTCGCCGAACTCGCGCGTCACCGCGCCCACGTTCGTGACCTCGGACATGCGCCGCATGAACAGGAACACCGCGGTGACGATGCCGACCTCGATTGCGACGGTGAGGTCGACGGCCACGGTTAGGCCAAACGTGAGGAGCATCACCACCACGTCGCTCTTGGGCGCGCGGAGCTCGGCTTTGAACGTGCGCCACTCGCTCATGTGGTAGGCTACCACGACGAGGATCGCCGCGAGCGTGGCTAACGGAATCAACTCGGCCCACCGGCCGAAGGCCACCGTGATGAGCAGCAGCGTCAGGGCGTGCACCATCCCGGCGACGGGCGTGCGGCCGCCGTTCTTCACGTTCGTCGCCGTGCGTGCGATCGCGCCCGTGGCCGGAATGCCGCCGAAGATCGGCGACGCAATGTTCGCGATGCCCTGCGCCACCAGCTCCATGTTGGACCGATGCCGTCCGCCGATCATGCCATCGGCGACGACGGCGGACAGCAGCGACTCGATCGCCGCCAAGAGGGCGATCGCCACCGCCGGCTGCACGAGACCCCTCACCGTGGTCCACGCGATGTGGGGGAGCACGGGGTGGGGAAGGCCGATGTCGAGCGCGCCGAAGCGGCTGCCGATGGTGTCGACGGGCATGCGCAGGACGTGCGCCACGACGGTGGTGACGATGAGCGCCACGAACGGCCCCGGGATGCGCCGACTCACCCGCGGCCAGAACACCATGATCAGCATGGAGCCCACCGACAACCCGACGGCCCATGGATTGGCGCTCGCCAGGTGGTGGACGAACGCACTCCACTTGGGAAAGAAGTCCGCCGGCACGGCGCCCATGCGGAGGCCGAGGAAGTCCTTGACCTGGCTCGAGAAGATGATGAGGGCGATGCCGCTCGTGAAGCCGATCGTGACCGGGAAGGGGATGAACTTGATCGCGCCGCCTAACTTGGCCACGCCCAACGCAATCAGCAGCACGCCGGCCATCATCGTGGCGACCATGAGCCCGTCGACGCCGTACTGCTGCACGATCCCGTACACGATGACGATGAAGGCGCCGGTGGGTCCGCCGATCTGCACCCGGCTCCCGCCTAACGCGGAGATGAGGAAGCCGCCGACGATGGCCGTGTACAGGCCGCGATCGGGCGTGACGCCGCTGGCGATGGCGAACGCGATCGCCAGCGGGAGCGCGACGATGCCGACGATGACGCCCGCCGCGGTGTCGGCAAGAAATTGTTCTCTCGTGTACGACCTGAGGGTCGTCACACTCTTGGGCAGCAGCACGCCGATACCTCGGGTCGAACGGACACATGCCGCGCCGGCGGCCGCGCGGTCGCGCGGTCGGCATTGAGCGGCCGTTCAATGATATTGACGAATCATTGAACGGGGAGTCAATATGGGACGAGCGGCCGAACGTCGTCGGGATCGCGCCGAACGATCACGGTCTTGCAGAGGAGCAGCGACATGCCGGGAACCAAGGCGCCCGAAGAGGAACGGCGCGCGCAGATCATCGCCGCGGCGTTCGACGTCGCGGCCCGCCGCGGACTCGAGGGGCTGACCACGCGCCTGGTTGCAGAACGCGCGCATCTGAGCGCGGGCCTGGTGTTGTTCCACTTCAAAACCAGAGAGCACCTCCTGGTCGCGCTCCTGGACTGGCTTCTGTCCACGACCACGGAGCTGCACGTGACCGACGACATCGCCGGCCTTCCGAGCCCGCTCGAGCGGCTGCTGGCGCTTCTCGAGCGCGAGATGCACCGCCTGTCCAGCGAGCCCCGGCGCATCCGCCTCTTTTTCGAGTACTGGTTGTTAGGCACGCGCCATCCCGAGATCCGGCGGAAGATGCGCGCGGAGCTCGGCCGCTATCGCGAGGCGTTCCGGCCAATGGCCGACGAGATCCTCCGGGTCGAGCCCGGTCGGTTCGGGAGCGTGCAGCCGGCGGGGATCGCCGGTCTCGCCGTGAGCTTCATCAAGGGGTGCGCGATCCAATCGATCATCGATCCGCGCTTCGACATCGACGAGTACCTCGCCGCGGCGCACAGTCTGCTGGGGCAGCTGGCGTCGTCGCCGGTGTGACCGCTCGTCGCGCGCAGGCTCCGGGCTCGCGGGGCGCGTGCGACACACGCACCGTATTCAGGGCACGTCGATCGTGAGCCGTTTCATACGTGCGGCCGCGCCGGCGGCGATGCGGACGTCCGCCTTACGGCACCGAAAGTGCTCGGCGACTAACGCAATGAGTTCGTCGTTTGCCTTCCCATCCACCGGGGGCGACCTCAGGCGCGCCACCCACGTTCCATCCGGCGACTGGGTGAGCGACGTGGTCTTGGACCTCGGCTTCACCTTCACATGCAGCGTCAGCGATGCCATGCGCCCGTCCGCCAAGGGTTCGGATGCGCTAAAGACGCAACGCTCCGCGTTCTCGCGCTGCCGTCGGCGTGTTGCCGAGACAACATTATTGAGCGGTGATGGTGCCGGTAGTGGTGTACTGGACTGGCACGGCCATGCTGGCGGCAGCGGTCGTGGCCATCCATCGTATCCCGTCGCTGCACTATTCGCGTCGCGCGCGGCTCGCGGTCGTGGGCCGTCTGGCGATCGCCGGCGGTGTGCTGATTCTCGGTGGGGCGGTGTACTTCAGCGTGGCGTGACGGCGATCGACATCGAAGCGCTCCGGGTCAGGCGATGCTAACTCCCGCGAACGACCAACTTCGCGCGACCATCGAGATGCTGTACCGATCGGAATCGGGCCGCGTCCTCGCAACGCTCGTGCGACTCCTCGGCGATCTCGATCAGGCCGAAGAGGCGATGCACGAGGCGTTCGCGGCCGCGCTCGAGTCCTGGCCTCGTACCGGTATCCCGGACAAGCCGCGACCCTGGTTGATTTCAACGGCGCGCTTCAAGGCGATCGATGCGATGCGCCGGCGGGCACGCGCGGCCGGAACCCAGCGGGAATTCGCGCTCGAGGCGGAAGCACGCTCAACCGACGCTCCAAGCGGTGATGAGGAGATCGCAGATGATCGCCTCCGCTTGATCTTCACCTGCTGCCATCCTGCGCTGCCGCCCGAGGGTCAGGTCGCGCTCACCCTGCGCGAAGTCTGCGGCCTGACGACGGAGGACAGCGCCCGCGCCTTTCTCATCTCGCCGGCGACGCTCGCCCAACGCCTCGTGCGCGCGAAAGCAGTCATCCGCGACAAGGCCCTGCCGTACGAGGTGCCGGCGCCGCACGAGCTGCCGGCTCGGTTAGGCCCGGTGCTTCACGTCGTGTATCTCATCTTCAACGAGGGATACACGGCGGAACGAGCCGGCGCGGAGCTGAGCCGCGAGGCGATCCGCCTCGGCAGGCTGCTGCTCGACCTGCTCCAGCAAGCCGACGTGATCGGCCTGGTAGGACTGATGCTGCTCCAGGAGTCGCGCCGCACGGCCAGATCATCTCCTAACGGAGACGTGATCCTGCTCGAGCAGCAGGACCGCAGGTTGTGGAACCGGGACCAAATCGCCGAAGGCATCGCGCTCACCGAACGCGCGCTTCGGTCGCATCGCTTCGGCGCCTACACGCTGCAGGCGGCCATCGCGGCCGTGCACGCCGAAAGTTCGTCCGCGGCGTCGACGGACTGGCGCCAGATCGTTCTCCTCTACGATCGGCTGCTTCGGATCCAGCCATCGCCAGTCGTCGAGCTCAACCGCGCCGTGGCGATCGCGATGTGCGAAGGCCCGGAGCAGGGTCTCGCGCTCATCGATGATCTGCTGGCGCGCGAGCACCTCTCCCGCTACCACCTGGCTCACGCCGCCCGTGCCGACCTCTGTCGCAGA
>DAHUXU010000517.1 GCA_027307005.1 Gemmatimonadota bacterium | reverse complement strand
CCACCCCGGCCAGACGCCCGGCGATTCGAGCGCACCGGGTGCGAGCAACGCCGCGACCGCCGCGACGAGCGGGGCGACCACCGGCGGCACGCCGAAGGTGCGGCCGCGGATGCGGATGGCCCCCCCGGTGCCCGCGATGGCGATGAGCAGCGTCGCCGTGACGAGAAAGAGTGACACTTCCCACGCCAGCCAGACGGCGCCGCTCACGCCGCCGGGCGGCGGGGCGACGCCGTCCGCGAGGGCGCGCAGCAGCAGGGGGCCGAGCGCGGCAACCGCGACCAACACGATGAGCCGGGCCCGTCGCGGCACGGCCAGGGCGCGTCCGTGCCGGCGCTGCAGGAGCAGCAAGGCGAGGAGCACCGCTGCCGCGGCGATGCCTAACGCGCCGACGGTGCCCGTGAGCGGGCCGCCGAGGGGCGCGTAATACACGGTCGGATCGAACAGCGTGGAGTCGCTGGACAGCGCGCTGAGCGGCGCCAGCGCCACGGCGATGAGCCACACGCCTAACGGAACGAGGCGCCACCCGAACGTCCGCTCCTCGCGCCACACCGCAGCCAGAAAACAGAGGAGCGCCAGCGCGAGCGTCACCGTGCCGCTCGTCCGTGCGCCTTCCAGCGCCACCAGCCGCGCCTCTTCGCGTTCCGGCGGCACCGCCCGCGCCGCGAGCAACGTGTCCTGCGCCGGCGCGAACACGAGCGTGCCCGCGTTCCGTTGGGCATTGCCCGTGTCCATCGCGGCGCGGGCGCGGGCGTCCACCTCCACCACGAATCCGTCCAGGCCCACGCGGCTCGCCACGCGATCGGCGAGCGCGGACACCAGACTGTCGCCCGGCGACTCGGCGTGGATGACGGCGCTCGCCACCGCGCGCGTCTCCCCGCGCGCAGCGGCCGCGTACACCGTCACGTAGAAGGGCGACTGCACGACGCCCACCGGCGCGACCAACGTGTCCGTGGACACGACGTTGGTCCCCGCCCACGCCGCCGGCCGGCCGCGCCGATAGAGCACCACGCCTAACCCGGGCCGGTGATGGACGTCCTGCCGCAGCGCGGCGAACGCGTCCGCCCCGCTCGCCGGCGCCCCGAGCGCGTCGATCGCCGTCGCGCGAATCTGGCGCGTCACCGCGTCCAACTCGTGCGACAGCTCGAGCGTGCCGTGCCGCACGATCGACATCCGGTACATTGACCAGTCGTCGTCGATCCGTCCCAGCTGCCGCTGCGTGCGGATCGCGAGCGCGCAGAACACCACCGCCCCCGTCACCGCCGCGTACGCCCAACCGCGCGACCGTCGCGGCAGCCCCAGCGCAATCAGAATCGCCACCCCCGTGGCGGCGACGCTGGCGAACAAGTAGCGTATGCCGGGATTGCGGAGCCACGACGCGTCCGCGACGAGTGCGACGCCCGCACTGAGCGTCCACACGTGCGCGGCAGCACTCCGGATCGCCGGCCATCGCGTCACCGGCTTCACTTCACCGCCTTTCGCAATGCCGCTTCCGCCTCCCGCCGCGAGCGCTGCGCCGCGACGACTCAAAGAAATGGGCCCGGCTCAAGTGGCTGCCATCATCGCCGCCGATCCGCGTCTGATCGTTCCCGTCGGCACGTGCGAGCAGCACGGCCCGCACCTTCCGTTGGGCTGCGCCACCATCATTGCCGAACGATTGGCCGATGATCTCTCCGCCGCCACCGGTGTCATTGTCGCACCAACCGTCGAGTACGGGGTGAACGGCAACACCGATGTGGTGTTCCCGGGCAATGCGACGCTGCGGAAGAAAACGCTGCACCGCATGCTCAACGATCTCTTGGACTCCTGGGAGTCGACAGGGTTCCGGGAATTTATCCTGCTCACGGCGCACGACTACGACGCGCATCAAGAAGCGCTCGACACCGTCATCACACGCGCCGCGCGCGTCCGCGTCGTCGACATTTACGCCGTCAACATGAGCGACATCCTCGAAGGACAGACCGAGCACCTCCACGGTGGCGAGGCCGACACGTCGCTCCTGCTCTACCTTGCACCCGAATTGGTTCGTATGGACTGGGCACGCGACTTCATTCCCTCCGATTCGAAGCGTCACCGCCGCGGTAAACTGCGCGTCCCGAAAGGCAGTGCGGGATCCGTCGGCCGGCCGACCCTCGCCACCGCCGAGAAGGGCAAAGCCCTCTACGAGCGGCTCCGCGAGCGGATCGGGGATCGCATCTTCCTCGTTCCCGCCCCCGACGCCTGAACCCTCCTTCCGCCTTCGGGGTACCTTGAGTGACAATGCGCACCCTCGGCTTCTTGTGCATGACCGCGCTCGCCGTGCCGATGCCCTCCGGCGCGGCCGCGCAGGTGTCCGTCATCGACGAAGGCAGCTTCACGATCATGCGAAACGGCGCCCGGAGCGGCCGAGAAACGTTCACCATTCGGCGAACGGGCCTCGGCGCTGTCGACGCGTACGTGGCCAACGGGTCCACCGACCTCGATGGACGCCGTCTCGTTCCCGCCTTGCAAGCCGATGCGGACTTTTCGCCGATCAAGTACCAGCTGGAAGTGCGCAAGGGCGACGACGTGCTCGAGCGACTCAAGGGAATCGCGGGACGCGATCGTTTCAGCACGCAGGTGCGCACCACGAAGGGCGAATCCACGCGTGAGTTCATCGCGGCGGACAACGCGGTGTTGTTGGACGACGACGTGTTTCACCAGTACTACTTCGTCGCGCAGCGTGCGCAGAAGTTGGGCGCCGCGGGTGGAGCGATCCCCATCATCATCCCTCAACGCGCCGAGCAGCAGATGCTGCACGCAAAGTGGGACGCGGATGAGACGATCACGATCGCGGGCCGGCCGGTAACAGCCCGTCATCTCGTGCTGACCGAGCCCGCGGGTGCGTCGCAGAACGTCTGGGTCGACGCGGCCGGCCACGTGCTCAAGGTGTCGATCGATTCGCGCGGCCTGGTGATTCAGCGCGACCAACTCCCTCACTAGATTTCGGCGGCACGCACAATCGGCACGACCTGGCGAGCGCCCCTGCGAGACAGGGCGCTCGTCGTTCGCGCATCTGAAACCCGGAAATCCAGCGACCCGTAAGACAGCCAGACACCGCTCAAAAGGATTCCACGATGCAACTCAGCAAGCTCGTCACGGCGGCGCTCTGCGCGGCCATCCCGGCGATAACCTCGCACGCCGCGAATGCCCAGACCGCCGACTCGACGACTGCTCCGGTCTTGACGGTCGAACAGGCCGTCTCGCTGGCACTCCACAATAACCCGACTCATTTGTCGGTGGTGAACGATCGTTCGAGCGCCACGGCACTGCGCAAAAACGCGTACGGACAGCTGCTGCCGCGCTTCGACGCCCAACTCTCCGGCAACTACACCAAAGCCGGAGTGGCGCCGCTGAGTTCGGTGCAGTTCGCCACGCAGTCGGACGTGTACCAGTCGTTCTACGCGCTCGGCCTGACCTACAACCTCAGTTGGGCGACGCTTGTCGGACCAAGTCGGCAGAATGCGAACGTCCGCGCAGCCGATGCCGACATTCGCGGTTCGCAGATCAACGTGCAAACAACGGTCACCCAAGACTACCTGACCGTACTGCAGGACCAGGCGAAGGTGATCCTGCAAGACACGCTCATCGCGCAAGCGCAGCTGCAGCTGGATCTCGCGAAAGCGAAAGTGGCGGTTGGATCGGGAACGCAGTTGGATGTATCGAAGGCGCAGGTCACACTCGGTCAGGCGCAGGTCGCCGCCATCCAGGCGAAGAACCTGGTGGATGTGGACAAGCTGCGGCTCTTCCAGGAAATGGGCGTGCCCGAACCGCAGAACGTGGATCTCACATCACAGTTCACGGTCGAAGTGCCGAAGTTCAGTCTCGACTCGGTGCTTGCACTTGCCCGGCTGCAGAATCCGACGCTCAACGCGCTCAAGGTGCGCACCGACGTGGCATCGTTAGACGTGAAGTCGGCGCGAAGCTCGTATTTCCCGTCGCTGCAGGTCTCTACCGGGATCTCGGGATTCACCGATCAGCTCGCGAATCCCGATGTCCTCATCGGACAGGCGATCCAGGGCGCGCAGGGTTGTTTCTCCGAGGACTCGCTCCGCGTTCGGACGGGGCTCCCGAGCCTCGGATGCCAAGCCATCACGCCGCAGGTGGCGGCGCAGATTCGCGCCCAAAACAGCCAGTTCCCATTCAATTTCACCAAGCAGCCATTGTCGGTTACTGCAACGCTGTCGCTTCCCATCTTCGACAACTTCCATCGTGAGCAGACCGTGGAGCAGGCCGAGGCCCTGCGAAACGATGCCGATTACAAAGCAAAAGCCCAGGAATTGCAGCTCACGGCCGATGTCACCGCGGCCTATTTGACGCTGCAGGCACAGCTGCAAACCGTCACACTGCAGGAGCAGAACGCCGCGCAAGCGCGCCAGCAACTGGATCTGGCCGAGGTCAAGTACAAGGCCGGCGCGGCCACGTACCTCGATATCTCGGATGCACAAGCGACGTTCTCGACCGCCGAGAACGACCGCATCAACTCGATCTACCAGTACCACAAGGCGTTCGCCGCGCTCGAAGGCGCGGTGGGCCACCCACTGCGTTAACAGGAACACCCATGACTAAAGGGGCGAAGTTAGGCGTTGCCGGTGTGCTCGTCGCGATCGTCGCCGGCGTGCTCGTGCTCGCGGCGGCGACGCGCGGGAACAAACCGACGGAGGTCCGCGAAGAGAAGGTGCAACGACGCGACCTCGTGGCGTCTGTCACCGCCAGCGGCCAGGTGGAACCCAAGTCCAAGGCCGACATCTCGTCCGATGTGAGCGGGCGCATCGTCAAGCTCGCCGTGAAGGAAGGCGACATGGTCAAGAAGGGGCAGTTCCTGCTGCAGATCGACCCGGCCACGTATCAGGCCGCGGTCCAACAGCAGGCTGCCGCAGTCGCGAGCTCGCGCGCGGATCTCATGCGCGCCAAGGCGAACCTCGAGCAGTCGCAGAGCGCGCTGCGCCGGTCGCAGGACATCAAGAAACAGAATCCAACGTTCGTGTCCGATGACCAGATGGAGCAGTTGAGCACTACCGTCGATGTGAACCAGGCGCTCTACAACTCCGCGCAACACGCGGTGGACCAGGCCCAGGCAGGCCTCAAGAATGCGGAGGCAAGTCTCGCGAAGACGACCATCGTCGCCCCGATGAGCGGCCAGGTGACGCGGCTCAACGTGCAGCAAGGCGAGACGGCGATCCAGGGCGAGTTCAACAAGGACGCGGCGCTGTTGCTGACGGTCAGCGACATGAAAGCGCTCGAGACCAAGGTCAAGGTGGACGAGACCGACGTCGCGCGCATCCAGGTGGGCGACTCGGCGCAAGTCGAGATCGACGCCTTCCCGGACACGACCTTCGTCGGAAAGGTGGTCGAGATCGCCAACAGCTCGCTCACCGACCCCACGGCGACGACCACGGCCAGCACTACGGGCGACCAAGCCGTTGATTACTACGTGAAGGTGCAGCTGCTCAATCCGCCGCCCGACACGCGGCCGGACTTTTCGGCCACCGCGAAGATCATCACCGACACGCGCAAGAACGTGTTGAGCATTCCGATCATCGCGCTGACGGTGCGCGAGCACCAGGACACGACGTTAGGCGACACCGCTCAGCTCGCCATGGGCGGCCGCCAGCCGGCCAAGCAGGTGGGCCAGCGGGACGTCGAGGGCGTGTTCGTGATCGGCAAGGACAACAAGGTCGTGTTCCGTCCGGTCAAGGTCGGCGTGGCGGGCGAGGAATACTTCGAGGTGTTGAGCGGCTTGAACGAAGGCGACAACATCGTCGCGGGCAGCTATCAGGCCATTCGCGACCTCAAGGAGGGCATGCAGGTGAAGGAGACCAAGACGGACACGACGAAGGCGAAAAAGGAGAGTGGCTCGTGACCGCTGATGTGCGCGACATCCCGCTCAGCACCACCGGCGAACTGCAGGCGGTGGTCGGGAATGTGGGAGCGGTCCCGGGTCAGGACTGGGTCATCGTGACGCGCGGGATCACGCGCGACTACGACATGGGCGGCGAAGTCGTGCGCGCGCTGCGCGGGGTCGAC
The DNA here is from genome assembly GCA_027307005.1 of Gemmatimonadota bacterium. Classification (GTDB taxonomy): domain Bacteria; phylum Gemmatimonadota; class Gemmatimonadetes; order Gemmatimonadales; family Gemmatimonadaceae; genus JADGGM01. Next base: position 3,522 of record DAHUXU010000517.1, on the reverse strand, counting down.
CTGGCCGTTCGGCGCAACGAGTACGTGGCCATCATGGGTCCGTCGGGCTCCGGCAAGTCGACGCTCATGAATCTGGTGGGCTGCCTCGACACACCGACCTCCGGCGAGAACTGGCTCAACGGCTCGCTCGGGTCGGACATGAAGGATGACGCGTTGGCGCGGGTGCGCAACCGCGAGATCGGGTTCGTGTTCCAGACGTTCAACCTGCTGCCGCGGGCCACGGCGTTGCACAACGTGGAGCTGCCGCTCGTGTACGCCGGCGTGGGGTCGGCGGAGCGGAAGAAGCGAGCCGTGGAAGCCCTCGAGCGGGTGCAGCTGAAGGACCGCATGGACCACCGGCCTAACGAGCTGTCCGGCGGCCAGCGGCAGCGCGTGGCCATCGCGCGCGCGTTGGTGAAGCAGCCCGCGATTCTCCTGGCCGACGAGCCGACCGGCAACCTCGACTCGGCGACGTCGGAAGAAATCATGCGCGTGTTCGAGGAGCTCGCCGCTGCGGGTCAGACGGTGATCATGGTCACGCACGAATCCGAGATCGCGGCGCACGCGCGGCGCGTCGTGGTGCTTCGCGACGGGCGCATCTCGTCCGACGAACGGCGCGAGCACTTCGTCAAGCGGCTGGAGAAGTAGCTCGTGCCGCTGTTCGAGGCGGTGCGTCTCGCGCTGGCGCAGATCCGCGTCCAGAAGCTGAAGAGCTTCTTCACGCTGTTAGGCGTGACCATCGGCGTGATGTTCCTCATCGCCGTCGTGTCGATCGTCCAGGGCATGTCGAACTACGTCACCAACGCGGTGGCCGGCAAGTTCCTGGGCGTGAACACGGCCACGCTGCGCAGCTTCCCCAACTTCCAGACCGGCAACGTCACCGAGGCGATGTGGCGCATGTGGATGCGCCGTCCGCCGATCACGATCGCCGACGCCTACGCCGTGCGCGACGCGCTCCCGCCGGGCGCCGGTTGGGCGATCGATGACATGCGGTGGGTCAACGCCGAGAGCAAATACACGAATGGCGGGCCGCAGTTGCTGGCCCACGCGGCCACGCCGCAGCTGTTCACGATCAAGAACCTCAAGGTCACCGAAGGCCGCATCTACAACGAGGAGGAAGAGCAGTTAGGCCTTCCCGTCGCCGTGATCGGCGTCGAGACGCAGCAGTACTATTTCCCCAACGTCGATCCGATCGGGCGCGACATCAAAATCGGCGGGCTGCCGTTCCGCGTGATCGGCGTGCTGGACAAACAGGGCACGGTGTTCGGGCAGCCGCTGGACCGCGTGGTCTATGCGCCGTTTCACTCGGCCATGCAGCGCTTCACCGGGGCGCGCGTCAACTTGGCGGGCGTGCTCGTGCAGGCGCCGTCGCCGGCGGCCATGGACGACATTCAGGAGACGGTCACCGAAGTCATGCGCCAGCGGCACAAGCTGCATCCGTCGCAGGAAAACGACTTCGTGGTCGAGACGTCGGCGTCGGCGCTGAGCGCGTGGGACAAGATCCGGGGCTACCTGGTCGCCGCGGGCATTTTCTTGCCGGCGATCGGCCTCGTGGTGGGCGGCATCGTGATCATGACCATCATGCTCGTCGCCGTGGCCGAGCGGACGCGCGAGATCGGAATTCGCAAGTCGTTAGGCGCGCGCCGGCGCGACGTGATGGCGCAGTTCCTCGCCGAGGCCACGACGCTCAGCATCGTCGGCGCGGCGATCGGCATCGGCCTGGGATTCGGCCTCTCCCAGATTCTATCGTCCGCGTTCAATCTGCCATCCGGCGTCGCGCCGTGGTCCATCGTCGTGGCGCTTGCGTTAGGCGGTGGCGTGGGCATCGTCTCCGGCATCTATCCGGCCAGCCGCGCGTCGCGGCTCGACCCGATCGTCGCGCTGCGGTCGGAGTGACGCCGTGAAGATCCTCGACCGGCTGAAGATGCTGTCCGAAGGCGTCGTCATCGCGTTCGACTCCATTCGCGTCAACAAGGTGCGCGCCGCCCTGACCATCCTCGGCATCGCCGTCGGCGTGTTCGTGGTCACCGGGATGTCGGCCACCGTGCAAGGCATCAATTCCGGCGTGTCGGCCAGTCTCGCGGCGGCAGGCCCAACGACGTTCTTCGTGACGCGTTGGCCGGCCGCGATCAACTCGTGCAATGGCTCGGCCGACAGTTGCCCGTGGCGCCACAACGAGCCGCTGAGCCTCGACGACGCGCACGTGATCCTGCGCCAGCCCGGCATTCAGAGCGTGATCGTGCACGTCGGCTCGTCGGCGCAGGTCAAGTACCGCGGCAACAACCTGCCCTCGGCACGGGTCGATGCCTACACGGCCGACTGGACCGAAGTGAACGGCGGCGACATGGCCGCGGGCCGCAATTTCACGCAGGGCGAGAATACCGACGCGTCGGCAGTGGTCGTGATCAACGTCGCGCTGCGCAAGCAGCTCTTCCCCGACCTGGAAAATGCCCAGGCGATCGGCAAGGAGATCATGATCGGCGCCAATCCGTTCCGGGTGATCGGCATCTGGGACCAGACGGGAAGCCTCTTCGACGACGCCGACGAGCCCAAGGCCACGGTGCCGTTCGAAGCGGCGTATCGGAAGCTGCGCTTCGGCATCCGCTGGCTGGACCTCACGGTCAAGCCGCGTGATGGCGTTCCGCAGGACGTTGCCATGGACCAGGCGATCGCGGCGCTACGCGTTCGCCGGCAGCTCAAGCCGGCGCAGGACAACACCTTCTTCGTGAGCACGCCGGAAAAGGTGATGGAGCTGTACAACGACATCGTCGGCAAGTTCTTCTCGTTCATGATCGGCCTGTCGGCCATCGGCCTCATGGTCGGCGGCGTCGGCGTGATCGCGATCATGATGATCAGCGTCACCGAACGCACGCGCGAAATCGGCGTCCGGAAGGCGTTAGGCGCAACGCGCGGCACGATCCTCTGGCAGTTCCTGGTCGAGGCGGCCACGCTCACCATGATCGGCGCCGTCGCCGGGTTGGTGGTCGGCGGCGCGCTCACGTACGTCATCCGCGCGAACACGTCGATCAAGGCGTCGATCCCGCCGCTGGCGATTGTGGTGGCGTTGGCGGCGGCCGCGCTCACCGGGATTTTGTTCGGGCTGTTCCCGGCCTATCGCGCAGCCCGGCTCGATCCGGTCGAAGCACTCCGCTACGAGTAGGGGCGCCCGGCAACCGACGCCCGGCAACACGCATGCGCGATCGTCGATTCCCGTTTCTCGCACTGATGGCGGAGGGCGCGACGAGCGCCATCGACGCGCTCCAGGCGAGGACGCTGCGCACGACCCTCCTGCTGATGATCGTGGCCGCGAACGTGTGCGCCGCGCTGGTTGCCGGCGCCGCGACGCGCGGCGTCGCCGTGCGCGCCCGGGATGACGCGGTCCGCGACGGCGCCCGCGGATTCGTGGTCTATCCGTGGCGCGGCATCGTGGGCGCCGGCGCTCCGTTAGGCAGCGAGGACGCGCGCGCGGCGAGTGCCCTACCCCAGGTCGCGGGCGCGGCGGCGCACCAGGCGGTGTGGCTGCCCGTGGGCGACGACGCGCAC
>DAHUXU010000414.1 GCA_027307005.1 Gemmatimonadota bacterium | reverse complement strand
GCGCCGTCGCCGCACCAGCCCGCGTACACGAAGGCGCCGTCGCCTTCCATGAGCTGCCGGAACGCGTCGTACGTGATTCGGCCGCGGACGCTGTGCTCCTCACGCCGCGTGCGCGCGGCGGCCAGCATGTCATCCTGGATCGTGACCAGCAGCGTCACGAGCTCGGCGGCCAGACGGTCTAACGCAACCGGCTGCTTGGCGCGCGTGTCGCGGCGCACGACGACCGCCTGCGACTTGTCCAGATCGCGAGGGCCGAGCTCGATGCGTACGGGTACGCCGCGCAGCTCCCACTCGTAGTATTTGGCGCCGGGTTTCATCGTGTCGCGTGCGTCGACGTGGACGCGCACGCGACCCGCGAGATCCGCCCGTACGGCATGTGCGGCGGCGAGCACGCGCGTTTTCTCTTCATCGGTACGCCAGATGGGAACGACCACCGCCTCGGTGGGCGCAAGGCGCGGAGGCACGCGCAGCCCGGAATCATCGCCGTGGGTCATCACCAGGCCACCGACCAGTCGCGTCGAAGCGCCCCAGCTCGTGTTCCATGCGAAGTCGGTTCCCCCACTCTCCGTCTGGAACTTGAGGTCGAACACCTTCGCGAAATTCTGGCCGAGGTTGTGCGACGTGCCGGCTTGCAGCGCTTTGTTGTCCTGCATCATCGCTTCGCAGGAGTACGTGCGCAGCGCGCCGGCAAATCGCTCGGCGTCCGTCTTGCGCCCGGTGACCACCGGCATGGCCATGAACGACTCCATGAACTGCCGGTACACGCCTAACATCTGACGCGCCTCGGCCTCTGCTTCGTCGTGCGTGGCGTGCGCGGTGTGCCCCTCCTGCCACAGGAACTCGAGCGTGCGCAGGAAGAGCCGCGTCCGCATCTCCCAGCGCACCACGTTTGCCCACTGGTTGATGAGCAGCGGCAGATCGCGATAGCTCTGCACCCACTTCGCGAACATCGCGTAAATGATGGTCTCGGACGTTGGGCGAACGACCAGTGGTTCCTCGAGCTCTTTCCCGCCGCCGCGCGTGACGACGGCCGTCTCGGGCGCGAAGCCTTCCACGTGTTGGGCTTCGCGGCGGAGATAGCTCTCGGGGATGAAGAGCGGAAAGTACGCGTTGCGGTGTCCCGTCGCCTTGAACATGTCATCGAGGGCGCGCTGCATGCGCTCCCAGATGCCGTAGCCGTCGGGCCGGATCACCATGCAGCCGCGCACCGGCGAGTAATCGGCGAGCTCGGCCCGGAGGACGACGTCGTTGTACCAGGCGCTGAAGTCCTCGGCGCGGGGCGTGAGCTTCTTCTCGTCGGACATTCAGGAATGTGTTGGTGAACGGGCCGAGGCAGCCGGCCCGGCTTCGTCGATCCATTCATCGAGGCGGACGCGGCGCTCGTGACCGTCATCCAGCCGGCGGACGGTCGCCTCATCGGGCGCAACGTCGGGCGCGCCGAGGATGACCGCCTCGCGCGCGCCCGCCGCGGCGGCCGCCTTGAGCTGGCGCGACAACTGCTGGCCGCCTAACGCATACTCGACGCTCAACCCGCGGGCGCGCAGCCGCGACGACACGCGCATCGCGTCGCTGACCCCGGCCGACTCGCCGAACGCCACCCAGACATCGAGGCCGGCCGCCGGCGCCGGCATCAACGTCCTGGCGCGGAGCAGCTCGCCCAACACGACGTCGCCCATGCCAAAGCCTAACGCAGGCAGATCCGGTCCCCCGCTCTGCTTGAGCAGATTGTCGTAGCGGCCGCCGCCGCAGATCGCGCGCAGCTCGCCTTTCGCGTCGAACAACTCGAACACGATCCCCGTGTAATACGCCAGACCGCGCACGATCGACAGGTCGGGCTGCAAGTACTCGCCTCCGCCCAGCGCCTCGACGTACTCCGCAAAGCGCGAGAACTCGGCGACGGCCGCTTCTCCGCCCTGCACGTTCAGCGCTTGGATCGATGCGAGACTCGTCTGCTCGGGCACGTCCATCACCGCCCGCACCGCACTCGCGCCGAGGCCCAGTGCGGCCAACTTCTCTTCCGATACGTCGCGCGGCTGTCGATCGATCTTGTCCACGACTGCCAGCACGCCGCCAAACGCCGCGTCGGGTACTCCCGCCGCGAGCAGATACCCGTGCAGGATCCGGCGATCGCTCACCCGCGCCCGCACGTCGTCGGGCCCCAAGCCCAACAACCGCATGATCTCGATCGCGGCTGCGAGCAGCTCGGCGTCGGCCGTCACATCCGACTCGCCGACGATGTCCATGTTCAACTGAAAGTGCTCGCGCAACCGCCCGCGCTGCGCACGCTCGTACCGAAACAGCTGCGGAATCGAAAACCAGCGCACCGGCTTGCGGAGCGCGTTCGCCCGCGCGGCCACCATCCGCGCCAGCGTCGGCGTCATCTCCGGTCGCAGCGCGATCGCACGATCACCTTTGTCGACAAAGTTGTACAACTGGCCCACGATCTCGTCGCCGCTCTTCTTCGTGTACAACTCGAGCGGTTCGAGCGGCGGCCCGTCATATTCGACGAACCCGAACCGGTGCGCTACCTCACGCCACGTGGCAAAAATGTGCGTGCGTTCCGCGAGCTCGGCGGGATAGAAGTCGCGGAATCCGGGCAGTGCACCTGAGACCATCCATGCAATTTATCCGGCGAACGGAGACACCTGCAAGCGCGCCATTGCATCGCCCACCGTATGGAATGAACCGGTGACGAGCGTCGTCGCCGCGCCGGCGCGCGCGACGTCCAGCGCACGATCGAAATCCGCGTCTGCGACAGCCGACCACCCATGGGCATGCGCGAAGTCGACAGCGTCCGACAACACCCACGCGCGGTCTGACGGAACGCTCGGCGGCGCGGTGAGCACGAACCGATCGACGTGCGAAGCGAGCGTCGCCATCATGCTGCGCCAGTCTTTGTCGCGCAGCACGGTGAGAAGACACACGAGCGGGCGCGGCGGCGTGAGCGTCGCCAGCGTGTCGCACAGCACCGTTGTCCCGGCCGGATTGTGCGCGACATCGAAGATCACGCCGCCGCACCACTGAAACCGCCCGGGAATGGCGACGTTGGCAAGCGTCATTTCCGCGCGCGCGGCAGCATCGGCGTAGCGTCCTCCCGCCAACTCGAGCATTGCGATCGCGGTGGCAGTATTCGATGCCTGGTATCGCCCAACGAGCGGCGTGCGCAAGCGGCGCTCTGTTCCGTGCGCGCCGAGCGTGAACGACGTGCCGCCGGCATCGACATCGATCGCATCGAGCGTCCACTCATCGTGGATCACCAACGCGCGCGGTGAACCGGCGGCCCGCGCCAGCGCCGCGAGCTGCGCGCGAATCGCCTGATCCGGCTCGCCGATTGCCGCCGGCACGCCGGGCTTGAAGATGCCGGCTTTCTCGATCGCGATGGCTTCGGTCGTGTCGCCCAGATACTGCTGATGGTCGAGCCCTATCGACGTGATGCCGGCCGCATCGGGCGTCACGACGTTAGTCGCATCGAGCCGGCCGCCGAGTCCCACCTCGAGCACGGCGACATCGACGTTCGCACGCGCGAAGTGCTCGAACGCCATGCACGTCGTCGCCTCGAAGAATGTCGCGCCCAACCGCTCGACTTCGGGCGTCCAACGCGCGATGAAATCGACCACGGCATCTTCACCGATCGGCACGCCGTTCACGACGATACGCTCGCGAAAATCCACCAGATGCGGCGACGTGTATCGTCCGACGCGAAGGCCTTCGGCGCGGAGCAGCGCGTCCAGCGTGGACACCACACTGCCTTTGCCGTTGGTGCCGGCGACGTGCAGCACGCGCAGCCCGTCGTGCGGGTTGCCTAAAGAAGCGAGGAGCGCGCGTGTCGTGTCGAGGCCGAGTTTCCACCCGCCGCTGACGCGGGCAAAGAGTGTGTCGAGCGCCTCGTGGTACGTCGCGGGGGGCGTCAGGCCGATGTCCACCCTGCCGCCGCCGGCTGACCGCTCATGTGCCGCAGCAACTGTCCGACCGTGCTCTTCAGGTCGCGCCGATGCGCCACGACATCGAGCATCCCATGATCGAGCAGGAATTCGGCGGTCTGGAATCCCTCGGGCAGATCCTGACCGATGGTCTGCTTGATTACGCGCGGACCGGCGAACCCGATCACCGCACCCGGCTCCGCGATGATCGCGTCGCCCAACATGGCGAAGCTGGCGCTCACGCCGCCCATGGTCGGATTGGTGAGAATCGAGACGTATGGAATGCGACGCTCGGCGAGCTGGGCGAGGAGCGCCGACGTCTTGGCCATCTGCACGAGCGACAGGATGCCTTCCTGCATGCGCGCGCCGCCCGAAGCGGACACGAGCACGAGCGGATACTTGCGCTCGAGCGAGCGCTGCCCGAGCCGCGCGATTTTTTCGCCGACCACGGATCCCATGGATCCGCCCATGAACGCGAAGTCGAGCACACCCAAATTGATCGGCATCTCGCCCAGGGTGCCGCCCACGGTGACGATTGCGTCGCCATCGCCGGCCTTGGCCAGGGCCTTCTTGAGACGCGCCGGATAGTCCGGGAACGCCAACGGGTCCACCGACCTCAAGTCGACGTCCAATTCCTCCCAGGACCCGTCATCCATGAGGATGTTCACGTAGTCGCTGGCGCGGACACTCCGGTGGTAGTCGCATTGCGGGCACACGTTGAGGTTGCGGACGAACTTCTCCCGCAAGTCGGTGTGACCGCATGCTTCGCACTTTTCCCAGGCATCTGCCGGGATTTCGAGCTTTTCCCGCCGCGGCTGCCGGGGTTTGCGCTCCTTTCTGAACCAGACCATCTGAGTAATGTGCGCCGTCGGGGCCGCGTACGGAAGCCGGGCGCGCTTCCCTCCGATCGGGCTTCCAAACTACTTTTGCCCGCGTTTCCGTGTCCAATCTACGATCTCCCTGACGGGATTTTCTCATGGACGGGATTCTTCGCGATCTGCGGCACGGCGCGCGCGCATACACGCGCCGACCGGCGTTCACGACCATCGTCGTCGCCACCATTGCGCTCGGTGTCGGAGCGAACGCTGCGATCTTCAGCGTGGTGAGCGGGATACTGCTGCGGCCGCTTCCCTACCCCCACGCCGAGCAGGTTTTCTCGTTTGGTCACGAGGCGCCGGAGTGGCTCACGTCGGAACCCGACTATCTCGACTATCGGCGCGAGATGACGTCCGTCTCGGGCCTCTCGGCGTACACGCGCAGCGAAGCGACGCTGACCAACGGAGACAATCCGCAGCGCGTCCGCCTGGTACGTGCCAGCGAAGGCTTCTTCCGCGTGTTAGGCATCCCCGCGATGCTCGGCCGGACCTTCGAGGCCGACGAGCACGTGCCGCGTCCGGCCCAGGTTGCGGTGTTGAGCAACGGGCTCTGGCGGCGGAGCTTCGGCGCCGATCCCTCCGTGATCGGGCGGACGATTCGCGTGGACGGCGTGTCCCGCGTGATCGTGGGCGTGATGCCGGCGCGGTTCGACTATCCCGAAGCGCGCACCGACGTGTGGATGCCGTTGCCTAACTTCAACCCCGACAGCCTGGCCGACCGCAGCAACTACGATCTCTTCATGGTCGGGCGGCTCAAGCCTGGAGTCACGCTGGGGCACGCGGCGGCGGAGGCGGCCGCGATCGCCCACCGGATCATGCGCGACAACCCCCAGAACTTCGATCCGTCGCGTCCACTGGTGCCGCACCTCTCGGCGGTGTCCGACGATCTCGTCGGCAAGACGCGACCGTACCTGTTCGCGCTGCTCGGCGCGGTGAGCTTCGTGCTCATGATCGCGTGCGCCAATGTCGTGAATCTGCTGCTCGTGCGCGGCGAGGGTCGGCAGAAGGAGATGGCGCTGCGGAGCGCGATCGGCGCCTCGCGGGCGCGTCTCACGCGGCAACTCCTGGCCGAGAGCAGCCTGGTGGCGCTGGGCGGTGCTGCGTTAGGCCTGGCCCTCGCGTGGGCCGGCGGACGCGGGCTGCGTGCGCTCGCTCCATCGACCATCCCGCGCCTCGACGCGATCGCCATCGACTGGAGGGTGGTGGCGTTCACGGGCGTCGTCGCGTGCGTCACGGCGCTGGTCACCGGCGTGCTGCCGGCGCTGCGCGCGTCCCGCGTGCCGGCCGGCGAGGTGCTCAAGGATGCGGGCCGCGTGGTCGGAGCGCACGCCGGCGGACGTTCAGTTAGGCGTGCGCTGGTGATGGCCGAGGTCGCGTTGGCGGTGGTGGCCGTGGGCGGCGCCGGGATGCTCTTGCGCAGTTTGTGGAACCTCCAGTCGCACCGGCTCGGCTTCGACCCGCACAACGTTCTCACCGCCGGCGTCTCGATTTTGCGCACCGACTCTGACGACGCGCACGCGGCAGTGTTCTTCGACGAGTTGGTGAAGCGCATCCGGGTGCTGCCTGGTGTCCGCGACGTCGGCGCCGTCGGGTGGCTGCCCGTGGTAGATGCCGGTGGCCTCTGGGGCTATCGTGCCGAAGGCACGGACTACAGCACGACGCGCTGGCCCGATGCCGTGCCGCAGCAGATCACGCCGGGCGCGCTCGCGGCGATGGGCATTCCCGTGCTCGCGGGACGCTCGTTCACCGACGCCGACCGGCCGGGTTCGCCGCTGGTCGCAATCGTGAGCCGCGGTTTCGCCGACGCGACCTGGCCGGCACAGGATCCGTTAGGCAAACGCTTCCGCCTCGGCGGCGACTCGCCGGACATGACCGTGGTTGGCGTGGCAGGCGACTTCCGCTCTCGCGGCTTCGACGACGCGCCGGAAGCGACGATGTTCTTTCCCTCTGCGCAGAGCGGCATCAGCGCCTATGCACAGCCCCGCCAGATGAAGCTGGTCATACGCGTCGACCACGACCCCGGCGCCAAGGCCGCAGCGGTTCGGGCGATTCTCCATTCGCTCGACGCGGGCGCGCCGCTCTCCGAGGTGCGGACGCTCGACGAGGTGGTCGGGACCTCTGTGTCGAGCCGGCGATTCACGACCGCGCTTCTGGCCGGGTTCGCGGTGCTTGCGTTAGTACTCGCCGGCGTCGGGACGTACGGCGTCGTCTCCTACGGCGTCGAGCAGCGCGGTTTCGAGATCGGCGTGAGGAAGGCGCTCGGCGCGGGCGACCAGGCGGTGATGCTGCTGGTCATGGCGGAAGCGATGCGCGTGGCCGTCGTCGGGATCGCCATCGGGCTCATCGCAACGGCCGGCGTTGGGCGCGCCATTCGGTCGATGCTCGTCGACGTGCCCGCGATCGATCCGATCACGCTCGCCGGCACGGCGGCGCTGCTGGTGAGCGTGGCGGCGGCCGCCGCGATGCTGCCGGCCAAGCGAGCGCTCGACGTCAGCGCCGCGGACGCGATGAAAGCCTGAGGAGCGCGCGAGCGCGCGCTTCCGTTAGATCGCCAGCTCTCCCACCCTCGCGCCCCGGCCCTCGCTCGAGATGCGGGACAGGAGCCCGATCGCCAGCCAGCACGCGAGCATGAACGACCCGCCGTAGGAGAAGAACGGCAGCGGAATGCCGGTGATCGGCATCAGGTTGAGCGTCATGCCGACGTTCACGATGATGTGTACGAGCCAGCTCGACGCGAGCCCCATGGCGACCAGGCTGCTGAACGAGTCGTTGGCGCGCTCGGCCACGCGCACGGCGCGCAAGAGCAGGAACAGGAACAGCATCAGCGCCACCGTCACGCCGATGAAGCCCAGCTCCTCGCCCAACACGGCGAAAATGAAGTCGGTGTGCTGCTCGGGCAGGAAGGCCAGCCGCTTCTGCGTGCCCATCAGAAAGCCTTTGCCTAACCAGCCGCCCGACCCGATCGCCACCTGCGACTGGATCACGTGCCAGCCCGAGCGGCGCGGGTCGATGGACGGATCCAGGAACACCAGCAGCCGGTGTCGTTGATACGGCGCCAGGCGCTCCCAGAGCACGGGCGCCACGACGCCCATCACGACGTTGGCCAGCATCAAACCCACGCCCTCGAGCATGAACGGCTTGTACCAGAGGACGAGCGCCAGCAGCAGCAGGAACCACGCGCCCCACAGGCTGGTGTTGAAGGCGAGAATGAGACTCACCGCCGGCGACGCCACGAGCACGAGCAGTGGACACGGCACGCCGGACCCGTAGAGCATCGCGAAGAAGATGCCGATGAACACGAGCCCGGTGCCGAGGTCCGGCTGCATCATGATCAGCGCCCAGGGGAGGAACGCCACGAGCGCCGGCTGCCACAAGTCGAGCAGCGATTTGGGCGGCTCTCGCCGCGCCGCGAGCACGCGCGCGAGCATGAGCACCACGGTGACTTTGGCCAGCTCCGAGGGTTGGCCTAACCGAACACCGCCGATGGCGATCCAGCTCTTGTGGCTCGCCGCGGTGCCGGCGCCCTTCCCGATTACCAGGAGCAGCGCCAGCAGCACGAGCGACATGAGGTAGGTCGGCAGCGCCGCCCATTCGAAAAAGCGCACCGACGCGCGGCTCACCGCATACGCCGCCACGATGCCGAAAATGAGCCATCGGATCTGCGACGCCCATGCATGCGTCGCCGACGTCGGCACGTCGGTCTGGCCGGCCGAATACACCATGCAGATGCCGTACGCCGACAGCAGCAGCGCGGTCAGCACGAGCGGGACATCAACGACGATCCGTCGCGACGCCATCATCCCTCGGTGTTGATGTGCGCGGCCGGCGCGACCTTCAGGTACGACTGAATGATCTCCGACGCGATGCGCGCCGCGCGCGCGCCGTGTCCGCCGAACTCGATCAGCACGGCCACGACGATCTTGGGGTCATCCGCGGGTGCGAATCCGACAAACCAGGCGTGGTCGCGCGTCCTGTCCTGGGAGTTCTGCGCGCTGCCCGTCTTGCCGGCGAGCACGGTGCCGTGGATCTGCGCGCTGCGCGCCGTACCCGATGAGACCACACCCGCCAGCGCGACGCGCAATCCCGCGAACTGGTCTTCGCTCAGCGTGAACACGCGCGTGCGATCGGGCTTGTGCCGCGCGATTTCGGGGCGGGACTCGGTGCCGTCGGTGGCCAGCGCCGTGTAGAACCGCGCCATGTTGGCCACCGTCTGCGCGTTCTCGCCCTGGCCGATGGCCAGGTTGAGGAGCACCGCCTGACTCCATCCGCGCTTGCCGTACTTCCGATCGTAGTACTCTTCGGCGTCCGCATAGGGAAAGAGCGGACGCGATTCATCGGGGAGATCGATGCCGGAGCGGTCGCGTCCGCCGAACCGGATGCCGCCGGCGACCAAGCGCGTTAGGCCTACCTTGAGGCCTAACTGATAGAAGTAGACGTCGCACGATTGCTCGATCGCCTGGGCGAGCGTGAGGTCGCCGTGCCCCTTGTGGTTCCAGCACTTGAAGTAGCGGTTGCCAAACTGGAAGCCGCCCGTGCACGGCTCCGGCATGCGGTCGTCGAGGGTCACGATCCCGCTCTCGAGCGCGATGGCCGCCGTCGCCAGCTTCCACGTCGACCCGGGCGGGTATCGTCCCTGGATGACCTTGTTGTAGAGCGGGCGCCTTGGGTCATCGTTGAGCGCTTTCCAGAGATCCTGCGGGATGCCGCCGATGAAGAGATTGGGGTCGTACGACGGCGCGCTGTAGAGCGCGAGCACGCCGCCGGTTTTCGGATCGAGCGCGATCGCGCCGCCCTGCAGCGAATCGGCGAACAGGGACGCGGTGTACTTCTGCAGCTCGAGGTCGATGTTCGTGTAGAGCGGCGGCCCGGATTTCGGGAGCAAGTCCTGTCGCGCGCCGGCTTCGCGCACGACGCGCCCGCGGGCATCCACCTCCACGAAGCGGACACCCTCCGTGCCGCGCAGCGAATCCTCGTACTCCTTTTCGAGACCGCCCTTGCCTACCTGCTGGCCGGTCTTGTATCCGCGATAATTCGGCGACGCGAGCTCGGCTTCGGTGATTTCGCCGACGTAGCCCATGAAGGACGCGACCGCGGCGCCGTCGGGATAGTAGCGTTTGGGCGCCGATTGAATGATCAATCCTGGAAACTCGATGCGCCGCTCCTCGAGCACCGAGACGACGTCGAACGAGGCGTCCGACAGCACGACGGTCGGACGATACGGAGCGCGGCGATACCGCCTAACGGAAAGGTCGATCTCTTCCGGGCTGAGCGGGACCATCGTGGCCAGGCGCTCGAGCGACGCGCGCAGCGAATCGGCGCTCGGACTCAACAGCGACACCGAGTAGCCGGGCACGTTCTCGGCGAGCACCTCGTTGTGCCGGTCGTAGATGATGCCGCGCGGCGCGGGCAGCGGCACCTCGCGCAGGCGATTCTCCTCCGACTGCAGCGCGTAGCGCGAGTTCTCGACGATCTGCGTGCGGAAGAACGCGCCCAGCAGCAGCACGAACAAGACGGCCAGCGCTCCCGAGACGACGCGGGCGCGGCGCGCAACTTCGTTCGGATGGAAGCTCACGTCGCCGGCGCCCGCAGAATGGGGCGCAGAATGAGGAGCGTCAGTAATCCGAACAGTGCGGTCACGACTCCCTTGAGCGGCGACCAGACCAGCAGTTCGACCAACAACGCGCCGCCGGACATCTGGTGCGCCGCCAACAGCACGATCACATCGAACGCCCACTTGCCGCAGAAGAAGAACAACGCGTTGAGCACCACATCATCGGCGAAAAACACCGCCTTGAGCCACGACGCGCCGAAGCCGACCAGGCACATCCCCAACGCACCGGCGCCGAACGCGTGCGGCTCCAACGAGTCGGCCACGAGGCCCATCACGAGCCCGAGGAGCGCCGCGCTGCCGGGACGGATCCGGATCGCGACGAGGAGCAGCGCGATGAGGAAAAAGTCGGGGCTGGCGTGCCAGCCGAGCATCGGCCGCAGCGTGTAGTGCAACAGCACCAGCACGAGGAAGGCGAGGATCGTCCGCGCGAGATCGGTCGGCCTCATCGCGAGCGCCTCGTGCCGCTGTCCGGCGGCACGGCCGGTGTCGTCGTCGCGCGATGCGTCGTGTCCGGCACACGCGACGAATCCGGCCTAACGGCTGCCGGCCGCGACGCGTCGCGCAACGCGTGCGGCAGCGTGTCGCGCCGGACGCGGTGCACGGTGTCGCGGCGCAGCGGCGCCGCCACGAAGGAGCGAACGGTGCTGTCGGCCTGCGCCGTGTCGCCGCGAGCGAGACGCGATGCGCGTTCGAGTGAATCGCCCGCCGCCACGATGGCTTTGACCGCGGCGTCCGCGCCGCGTCCGCTCTGCCACACGCCATCGACGCCCGCCACCGTGCGTTGGGGCAGGAGGATCATCACCGTCGACATGTCGTGCGGCAGCACCGCCGGCCGCAACAGATACGTCCGCGCCCACAGCTCCGACGTCTTGAGCTCGCCTAACACGGTGCCCACGGGGATGCCGCGCGGAAACGTGCTGCCAAGACCGGAGCTCACGATGAGGGTGCCCGGCTTGAGGGTGCTCCGCACCGGCACTCCGCGCATCTCGAGCAAATACCGCTCGGGATCGCTGCCTTCGTGCGCGGCGACGATGCCGAACGCGCTGCCATCTTCGGCCATCGCGCTCACGCGAAAATCCGGATGCGCCCAGACGATCGCGATGCTCATCGTCGGATCCACGGTCTTCACCATGCCGGCGAGGCCTTCCGGCGCCACCACGGGACTGAACACGCGCACGCCGGCGTTGGAGCCGGCCGAGAGCGTCACCGTGTACTCCTCGCCGATGTCGCGGCCCTGGAGCGCTTCCGCCGGCACGAACCCCCACTTGAGGCGCGCGCCTAACTCGAGCGTCTTGCGCAACCGGTCGTTTTCGGCGTTGAGCGCGTCCAGGGTCATCGCTTGCAGCTCGACGCTGTCGCGCGCCGTGACGCGCGCCTCGCGTGTGAGCCACGCCTGGCGCGTCATCTCGGCATCGTGCTGCAGCGACACCAGCGGCGCCAGCACCGTGTGCCGCAGCGCCGCTGTCAATGGATCGCGAAAATGTTCGGGGAGAAACTGTGCGACGAAGGCAAGCACGACACAGACTACGAACAGGATGCTGTCCCGGCGACCATAGGTGCGGGAGACGTTGGTCACGGCGCCATTACGACTGGAGAACGGACCAGTACTTGTCCTCGTCGTCCAGGATCCGGCCGGTTCCCCGCACCACGCAGGTGAGCGGATCTTCGTCCACGTGAATCGGCAAGTTCGTCTCTTGGCTGAGGAGCAGGTCCAGACCGCGGATGAGCGCGCCGCCGCCCGTCATCACGATTCCGCGGTCCACAATGTCACTCGCCAGCTCGGGCGGCGTGATCTCGAGGGCGCGGCGCACCGCGTCGACGATCTGCTGGATGGGCTCCTGGATCGCTTCGCGGATCTCGCTCGAGTGGACGCGCACGGTTTTCGGGATGCCGGACACCAGGTCGCGTCCCTTCACTTCCATCTCGCGCTCTTCGCCCACCGGCGCCGCCGATCCGATCTGGATCTTGATCTGCTCGGCGGTGGGTTCTCCAATGAGGAGGTTGTAGTTCTTGCGCATGAACTGCACGATGGCCGTGTCGAGCTCGTCGCCGCCGGTGCGGATGGACGTGTCGCTCACGATGCCGGAGAGCGCGATGACCGCGATCTCGGTGGTGCCGCCGCCGATGTCGATCACCATGTTGCCGGTGGGCGTCTCGACCGGGAGGCCGACGCCGATGGCCGCCGCCATGGGCTCGGCCACCATGAAGACTTCTTTCGCGCCTGCGCCTAACGCAGAGTCGCGCACCGCGCGCTTCTCCACTTCGGTGATGCCGGAGGGCACGCACACGATGACGCGCGGCTTCACCTTGAACACGTGGTTGTCGATGATGAGCGTGAGGAAATAGCGGAGCATCTTTTCCGTCACGTCGAAGTCGGCGATCACGCCGTCCTTCATCGGGCGCACGGCCTG
>DAHUXU010000472.1 GCA_027307005.1 Gemmatimonadota bacterium | reverse complement strand
GATGGCGCAGCGCCTGCAACGCCCTCGACGGACGGCGTATGCACGCATGCGGCGACAACGAAGCACGCGCCGACAGCCGCGGCGCAGGCACGCGCGCGCTGCCGGGCGACGAATATCGAAGGACTCACAACAAAACTACGTACAGCGGTACTCCCGTGTTGGTAGCAACCGGGAGCCGGAGGCAATGCTGAGGTCGCTGTAGCGTCCCGCCTTAGGCGGGCGTATCGTCGATGAAGACGAGAGTTTTGCGGCGGAGGACGACGCGCCGCAGCACGGCGTACACCGAAGCGTCGAGGAGTTGCCCGACGCTCTCGGCGAGATACTCGACGGTGGCGCGCGGCGTCATGGGGTCGCGGTACGCACGGCGCGAGGTGAGCGCATCGAACGTATCGGCCGCGCACAAAATCCGACCGCCAAGCGAAATCGCGTCGCCCGACAAGCCGCGCGGGTAGCCGCTTCCGTCCACGTGCTCGTGATGATCGTGGATATAGTCGAGGACGGCGCCGAGATGCTGGAGCGGCGCGAGAATTTCCATCCCGATTCGCACGTGGTCCTTCACGTGCGCGAACTCCTCGGCCGTCAGCTTGCCCGGCTTGTTCAGAATCTCCTCGCGAATTCCGATCTTACCGACGTCGTGCAGGTGACCGGCCATGCGGATGGCTTCGATCGTGTCGGCGTCCAGCGACAAGCCATCGGCGATCGACGCCGCGAGCTCGGCCACGCGCTGCGAGTGTCCGCGCAGATAAATGCTCTTGGCTTCCATCGCGTTGATGAGCGTTTCGGCGACGCTCACCGTCAGAGAGCGCAGCGCAGCTTGCTCGCGCTCGAGCTCCTTGGTACGGCTCGCGACTTCGTCACGGATCAACTGCTCGACGCGTCGCTGCTCGACGACGAGCGTACGCTTGTGGAGCGCGCGGTCCAGCGCGCCCTCGAGCTTGTCGAGTTCCACGGGCTTGACGAGGTAGTCGAACGCACCGCCCGAGAGCGCTTCGGTGGCAGTAACCGCGTCGTTCACTGCCGTGAGCATGACGACGGCCAGATCGGGATCATCTTCGAGCGCTTTGTGCAGGACGTCGATGCCGGTGATGCCCGGCATGCGGATGTCGCACAGCATGAGCGTGAACCGCTCGCGCCCGAGCATGTGGAGCGCAGCGGCGCCCGACGATGCGTTCTCGACCTCGAACCCGCGCTTGCTCAGGAAGCGCGTGAGTGCATTGCGAATCGAGTCCTCGTCGTCGACGACGAGCAGACGCTTCGCGAGACCAGGCGCATCGCCGCCGTTCGGCGCGGCGTCGATGCCATTGTCGAGCGGCGGGCACGGCGACGCGAGACGCATCACTTCAGCCACCACTGGCGGAAGCGCGCGATGGACGCCGGATTCGCTCTCGAGTTAGGCATCGGTGGCGGGTGGACGCGTGAGTCGGAGCAGGCGGGCCCGAATGAGACATCGGAGGACACGACTCGAACGATAACAGCGTTGATGCCCGGTGGGAGACGATCGCCAGGAAGGCGAGCAACCCTCCAGAATTAGCGATCTCTCACTCGGCCACGAACTCCACCGTGACGTCGTGATCGATCACGCCGGCGCGCACTCCGCGCGACAGCAGCTCGCGCACCGCCCTCCGACCCGCGTCGCCGTAGTCGAGCGTCCAGCCGTTCACGTACATGCCGACGAAGGTGTCCGCACGCGAGCGGTCGAGGCCGCGTGCATATTGCATGGCGTGATCGAGCGCGCCCGTGCGATGCTCGAGACCGTACGAAATGCTGGCGCGCAGATCGTGCGAGATGCGCTGCGTGAGCGCCGGACCGAGGTCCTTGCGCACGACGTTGCCTCCTAACGGAAGCGGCAGGCCGGTCTCGCCGTACCACCATTCGCCGAGGTCCACGATGAGGTGCAGACCGCGGTCACCGAACGTGAGCTGCCCTTCGTGGATGAGCAGACCGGCGTCCACCGTGCCTTCGACTACGGCGTCCTCGATCTCATCGAAGCGCGTAAAGACGGCTTCGAACTCTTTCTCGTAGAGTCGGAGCGCGAGGTATGCGCTCGTGAGCGGGCCGGGAATCGCGATGCGCAGACCGCGCACATCCGAGCGCGTGAGCGGCGTGCGCGCAACCAGCCGTGGGCCATAGCGGTCGCCCATGGACGCGCCGTGTGGAAGGAGCGCGTAGTTGTCGGCAATGTGTGCGTAGGCGTGAATCGAGACGGCGGTCACCTCGAGCTCGGCGCGCAGTGCGCGTTGGTTGAGCGTCTCGATGTCCTGCAGCTCGTGCACGTAGCGAAGGTCGCCGGTGTCGATCTTGCCGGCGGCCAGCGCGTAGAACATGAACGCGTCGTCGGAATCGGGGCTGTGGGCAACGCGAATGGTTCGGACAGGCATGATTGGATGCGAGTCTGTAGTGGTTCGGCGCGGCGGCGCTGGCCTTACCGGACGGCCTTCTTTGCCTTGTCGATTGCCGCCGCGATCTCGGTTTGGTGGCGCTGATATTCAGGCTTGTTCTTCGCCAACTCGGACGCTTGCGCTGCGACGAGCCGCTCTTGCATCCGTTGGGCCGTGGCGGTGTCGCCGGCGTCGCGCGCGGTCGAAATCGCCAGGATGAGTCCTAGAAGATGAGTGGAGTCCTGCGCCAGAATCGTATCCGCCTGCGCTTGCGCGACTGGCGCGGCGCCGGCGACTTCGGCAATGCGGCCCATGTCGTATCGCGAGTCGGCGTCTTGCCGCGGCAACATCATGTACGCCGAGATTCCCATTTGCGCGAAGAAGGCAGCGCTGTCTTTCTTGCCCTCGGAGTCGAGCCGCATGATGCGATCGTACAATCGATCGGCGCGCTCGCGCGGCGACATCGACGAGATGTCCGGGCCCCGCACCGGAGTCGGCCCGCTGCTAACATCGGGCGGAGCCTGTGCGACTTCCTGTGAAGCGGCCGCGGGTGCAGGGCGCCGGCCGAATCGCTGGCCTGCGACCAGAGCGATGAGCGCAAGCAGCGCGATCCCGGCGACGGTCCAGGGAAGCGCCGCATTGAACCCGCCGTGCTCGCTGGGAGGAGCGGGAGGCGTGTTCGTCGGCGCGGCTCCAGCTTCCGTTCCGCAGCGGTGACAGAACTTCGCGCCCGGCGTGAGCGGCGCGCGGCAGGATCCGCACGTCGCACCGGCGAGCGGCGCGCCACAGTTGGCGCAAAATCGCCCGCTGGCCGGAGCGGCACAGCTTGGACAGGTACCGGGTGTGGTTGTGGAAGTGGAGGGCATCGCGGCGTCTGAATCAATGGTTCGATGGGAATGTAGCCGGGGCCGTGGCATGACGGCACTGCGCTTCCGATTCCCAGCGTCGAGGCGCCGAGCCTTGCACCGCGCATGTGGCTACCCCGACATTCATGGCTGCGCCGCGGGACGAGATCTGCGCCGCGCCCATTCCACGACATGAGGACGTGACGTGCCGACGAAGAATCGATCGATCATTCCCGACACGGCAGGCGCCACCAAGAAGGACATCCTCGAGCTGACGCGAACGCACGAAGTGCGATTTCTCCGTCTGCAGTTCACCGACATCCTCGGCGTGAACAAGAACGTCGAGGTGCCGGCGTCGCAATTCGGGAAGGCGCTCGACGCCAACATCATGTTCGACGGCTCATCCATCGAAGGGTTTGTGCGGATCGAGGAGTCGGACATGCTGCTCGCCCCCGACCTGAGCACGTTTCGCGTCTTCCCCTGGGGTGATGAGCACAATCGGGTTGCGCGTCTCATCTGCGACATCACACTGCCAGATGGAACGCCGTTCGCCGGCGACCCGCGCGCCGTGCTGAAGCAGCAGATCGAGCGCGCCCGGCTGTTGGGGTACACGATGAACGCCGGGATGGAAGCGGAGTTCTTCATGTTCAAGCAACCATCGGCGGGTGGTCCGACGACGGAGACGCACGACGTGGGCGGCTACTTCGATCTCGCTCCGGTGGACCTGGGCGAGGATGCGCGGCGAATGATCGTCGATCTGCTCGAGCAGATGGGCTTCGAGGTGGAGGCGGCGCACCACGAAGTGGCGCACGGCCAGCACGAGATCGATTTCCGTTATGCGGATGCGCTCACGACGGCGGACAACATCGCGACGTTTCGTTTCGTCGTGAAATACGTGGCGCATCAGGTGGGTCTGGTCGCGTCGTTCATGCCGAAGCCGATCTTCGGCCAGAACGGCAGCGGAATGCACACGCACCAATCGTTGTTCAAGGGCAGCGACAACGCCTTCTGGGACAAGAAGGCGCAGTGGGAGCTGAGTCCGATCGCGCTGCACTACATCGGCGGACTACTCAGACACGCGCGCGGGTTCAGCGCGATCACCAATCCGTTAGTCAATTCGTACAAGCGGCTGGTGCCGGGGTACGAGGCGCCGGTGAACGTGGCGTGGTCGATGCGCAACCGGTCGCCGCTCATCCGCATTCCGGACCGGCGCGGGTCGGGCACGCGCGTCGAGCTGCGCATGCCCGATCCGTCGGACAATCCGTATCTCGCGTTGACGGTGATGCTGGCGGCCGGCCTCGATGGCATCGAGACGACGGCCGATTATCGCGAGCCGGTGGACGTCAACATCTGGGAGATGTCATTCCGCGAAAAGCGCCGGCTGCGCATCGACGACTTGCCGCACGATCTGAACGAGGCGTGCGACGAGCTGGAGAAGGACAAGGTGATCGGCGAGGCGTTAGGCAGCCACATTACCGGGCACTTTCTCGACGCCAAGCGCCAGGAATGGCGCGACTACATCACGCAGGTGAGCGCGTGGGAGCTCGAGAACTACCTGGAGAAATACTGAGCGTGGCGCGATGCAGGCCGGGCCGCCCCGACGGGGACGGCCCGGCCGCTGTCGGCGCCTAACGATCAGGGCCGTTTCGTGGAATCGGGCGCGGGCTCGGTCACCGCCACTTTCCGCGTCGCGCGCCAGCCATCGATCTCGCCGGCGAACGCATCGCCAAGCGACGCCACGCTCACCGAGTCGAGGCCCGGCTGGTCGCCGTGGCCCTGCAGACGGGCCAGGCTCACCTTTGCTTTCTCGTACGTCGAGTCGATCGCCACTGCGGCCGCGTACGCCTGTCCGGCGAGCGTGACGTGGCCCGTGCGCTCGAGCGCCAATCCGAGGTTGTTCTCGAACGACGGCACGCTGTCATCGATCTGGACCGCGCGCGCCAGCGGACCGAGCGCCTCGTCGTAGCGGCCGGCGCCGATCAGCAGCACGCCCATGTTGTTCATGGACCACGCATCCTGGGGATCGATGGCCAGCGCGGTGTGGTAGGCGCCTAACGCATCATCCAGGTGGCCGGCGCCGGCTTCGACGCGGCCGCGGACGCGCCAGGCCTCCGCATTGCCGGAATCGAGAGCCAGCGCGCGCCCGATCTGGCCGCGCGCGTCGTCGACGCGATGCTGGTCGAGCATGACGCGGCTCGAGTTGATATAGCTCTTCACGTTCTTACCATCGAGCGCGATCGCGGATTGGAAAGCGGAATCCGCGCGGTCGAGCTGGCCGCTCTTCCACGCCGACAGCCCGAGCATGTAGAATCCCCAGGCGTTCCTGGGACGCCGCTTCGTGTAGGCGTCGAACATGTCGGTGGCCGCGGCGTACTGCCGCGCGCGGAACGCCGAGTCGGCGGTCGCGTACGATACGTTAGGCGGTACCGAGTTGGCGGTCGTCGTCTCGGGCGCGGGCGTGACAGGACTGGGAGCGGCGCTGGCCACCGGTTGCTGCTGGACCGGAGCGTGCTCCTTTGACCCGCCGCAGGCGACGAGGGCGACAGCGGCTGCGGCAGCAAGGATGGGGTGGATACGCGGGCGAAGCATGGCAAACCTCCGTGAGTGAATCGGCGCGTGGCGCCGGACCGGGTTGACGTCTCCGGCCCCATGGAATGGCAAGCGCGCGGCCCCCTCCACGACCCGTGCCCAACGAGCAGCGAACTTCGCGCGGCGTATTCGGTTAGGCGCTTGGGGCGCATCCGCCGGCCCGGCCCATCGTGTCCGCGCGGACACGGAATCGGAGCCCCGCTCGTGTCCGGACGGACACACGGCCCCTTCCCCTCGCGGCCCGCCGCTTTGCGGGACATCTTTCCGGGCGAAATTCGTTTGCGCGCCGCCCGACGCGCGGACCCGTCCGCCGCTGCCATCGAGGATGCCGACAGCCGACTTCGAGACGTTTGCCCGCGTGTTGGACGGTCAGTACGCCCTGGAACGAGAAATCGGCCAGGGCGGCATGGGCGTGGTGTACCTCGCCCGCGACCTCAAGCTCGACCGCGCGGTTGCGATCAAGACGCTGCCACCGCACCTGTCGAACGATTCCAGCATTCGCGAGCGGTTTCTCCGCGAGGCCCGAACCGCGGCGGCGCTGTCGCACCCGAACATCGTGCCGATCTATCGCGCCGACGAAATCGATGGGCACGTGTTCTTTGCCATGGGTTACGTGGATGGAGACTCGGTTGCGGAGCAGGTACGATCCGCGCACCGGCTCGATCCTCGAGTGGTGCTGCGCGAGGTGCGCGATGTCGCGCGAGCCCTCGACTACGCCCATGCGCACGGCGTAATCCATCGCGACGTCAAAGCCGAAAACATTCTCATCGCGCGCGCGACGGGTGGCGCGATGGTCACCGACTTCGGCATCGCGCGGCTCGCCGAAGCCGCGCCCCTGACCGCAACGGGCCAGGTGCTCGGCACCGTCTACTCCATGAGCCCCGAGCAGGTGACCGGCGAGCGTCTCGATGGACGCACCGATTTGTATTCGCTTGGCGTGGTGGGCTACTTCGCACTCACCGGACGCTTCCCGTTCGAGGCGGAGCTGGCGTCGGCGGTGATCGTGGCGCAGGTGACGAAGCTCGCGCCTCCCGTGCTCACCGTAGATCCCGCTGCGCCCCGCGCACTGGCCGAGATCATCGATCGATGCTTGGCAAAGGATCCGGCGGCACGATTCCAGTCGGGCGGAGAGCTGGCCGACGCGCTCGATCGAGTCGAGCGTGAGGTGGCGCGCGATTCGGTCAGAGCGGCGGCGGTGCCCGACGCCCCATCGCGAATCTCGGAAGACGAAGCACATGCGATCTGGACTCGCGCCGCCGAGTTGCAAGCGAAGACCGGCCTCGAATCGCGTCCAGTGCCCTCGCCCATGGCACGCGACACGACGGCGGATGCGAGTCGCACATCGGGCTACGATGTCAAATCCGTGCGCGAGGCCGCGATGGAGGCGGGCATCCCGGAGCAATACGTGGAGCACGCGATGGCCGAGCACGGACTCGTGCGGTCGTCAGATCACGAGGCTCCGGTCACCGTGCAGATCATCGACCTGACGCAGAAGCCGTCGCTCGCCTTTGGCACGCCACCGGGGTTGGAGTTCGAAGCGGTCGTGCCTGGCGAGATGCTCGAGAGCGATTTCGACATGTTGGTCGACACGATTCGACGATCGATGGAGCATGCCGGCGCTGTGAATACGACGGAGCGCTCGCTCTCGTGGGCGTCGATGGATGCGGGTCGCATGGTGCACGTCTCGGTGCAATCGCGCCATGGGAAGACGATGGTGCGCGCGGTGGAAAACCTCGGGGCGTCCATCCGGCGGCGGCGCATCGCGCTGACACTCATCAGCATCTACTCCGGCGCCGGAGTTCTGCTCTTCATATTTCCGCACCATCCTGTGCTGGCTGTGGCAGCCGGGCTCACCACGTTTGCCGGCGTCTTCGGCGTCGCACGAACGTTTCTCATGCGGTCTGCCGCCAAGCACCGGGAGAAACTCAAGAGCCTGATGGAACGCCTGACTGGACAGGTGGGCGAATCGGTGGCGGCATCCGCGGCGGCGCCCCACCCGCGGGAACGGCCGATGCTCGAGCGTTAGTCACGCGAGATGCGGTGCCGGCGCATGATCTTGAGCAGACTCGCGTGATCCGCGAGGCCGAGGTCGTGGGCGGTGCGCGAGATGTGCCAGTCGTGGCGCACGCGCGCCGACACGATGATCTGCCGCTCGGCCTCGGCTTTGAGCTGGACGAAATTGCGCGCATCGCCGGCGTTAGGCGGATGCGGCTGGGCGTCGTCCCGCACTTCCGCCGGCACGTGCTCGGCGCCGATCACGGTGCCGTCGGCGGCGATGATCATGCGCTCGACCGCGTTTCGCAGCTCGCGAACGTTGTTGAGCCGCCAGTCGTACGCCATCAAGATCTCGAGCGCGTCTGGCGACACGCGCTTGGCGCGGAGCCCGAAGCGCTCACACGTGCGCGCCACGAGATGCGCCACGAGGCCGGGCACATCCGACAGGCGCTCGCGCAGCGGCGGCACGCGCAGCGTGTGCACGTTGATGCGGAACAACAGGTCGCGTCGGAATCGGCCGTCGCGCACCTCCTGCTCCAGATCGCGGTTCGTCGCCGCGATGACGCGCGCGGGGACCGGCACCGGCCGGTTGCTGCCTAACCGAGTCACCGCGCGCTCCTCGAGCACGCGCAAGAGCTTCGCCTGCGCCGGAGCGGGAAGCTCGCCGATTTCGTCCAGGAACAGCGTCCCGCGTCCGGCAGACTCGAACGCGCCTTTCCGCGAGAAGGCCGCGCCGGTGAACGCGCCGCGCTCGTG
Source organism: Gemmatimonadota bacterium (assembly GCA_027307005.1). Lineage (GTDB taxonomy): Bacteria > Gemmatimonadota > Gemmatimonadetes > Gemmatimonadales > Gemmatimonadaceae > JADGGM01. Next base: position 137 of record DAHUXU010000472.1, on the reverse strand, counting down.
CCCGAACAACTCGCTCTCCACCAACTGCTCGGGCAGCGCCGCGCAGTTCACCGCCACGAACGGCTCGCGCGCGCCGGCGCCCAGCCGATGCACGTCGCGTGCGACCAGCTCCTTGCCGGATCCGCTCTCTCCGGTGA
>DAHUXU010000463.1 GCA_027307005.1 Gemmatimonadota bacterium | reverse complement strand
CGCGATCCGCTTGTGCGTGGCGACGTCCAGGATGTACAGCTCGTCCTTGCCTTCGCCTAACGCAGTGAACGCGAGCCGCTTGCTGTCGGGCGAGAACGCGCTCTGCGAGTAGAGGATCTGCAGCTCCTCGTAGCTCGGGTCGAAGGTGCTCTTGACGAGGCGGGCAATGCGCTTGCCGGTGCGCGCGTCGGCCAGCCACAGGTCGATGAACACCTGGCCGCGCACGAAGCTGCCGTTGGACAGGAACGCGATGTACCGTCCGTTCGGCGAGAGCGCCGGCGCGAGGAAGATCTGCCCGCCGCTCCGCCGCTCGGTGAGCAGCGGCTGCGAGAACGTGCGCGGCCGCTCGAGGTGCGCCACCGGCGGCAGGTAGCGCGCCCGCATGGCATACCGCCACGCGTTGCCCAGGTCCTCGAGCGACATACCCGTCTCGCGCGAGAACGCGGCCGGAACGCCTAACGACGCGGCGTCGCTCAGGATCGCGCCGATCACGTCGTCGCCCCACCGCTGGCCCACGTAGGCCCAGAACGACTCGCCGTACCGGTACGGGAAGTACAGGTCGGGCCGCTCCGTCATCAGCTGCATGGACGGCAGGTTGTCGTTGAGCGCGGCGTCGCGGATCACCGTCGCCGTGTGCGGATCGTCCGGTCCGATCGACAAGTACTCGGCCATGCCTTCCATGAACCACAGCGGCGGATCCACCGCCGACAGCGACGGGATCGCCGACCCTGCGCCGCGCCCGTGCTGGAAGATGTCGAACTGGAATTCGTGCACCATCTCGTGCGTCAGCACGTGCTCGAACGAGCGGTAGTCGCCCGTGAACGGCAGCAGCATCCGGTCGCGCAGCGGCTCCGTCACGCCGCCCGTGCCCTCGCCTAAATCGCCGGTCACGTTGTTCTGGCCGAAGTCCGATCGCGATGCGAACACCATGATCGGCTTCTTCTCTCGGAACTCGTGCGACAGCACGTGCGACAGCCGCGCATACGCGCGCTCTGCCAACCGGGCGGCATCCATCGCCGCCTCGCGCTCGTCGGGATAGTAGTGAATCAGGAAGTGATCGGTTTCGATGACCTGCCAGTCGAAATTCCGATACTGCACCTGATTCTGTCCGAAGTAGTTCTGGGCATGGAGCGCGGCCGGGCCGATCGCGATCAGCGCGGCGACACAGAGCGCGCGACGTGCCCAGGCGAGCATCACATCCCCGCCCGCAATCCCTCGATCGGGACTGTCGCCGCGTCACCCCAGAGCCGCTCCAACTGATAAAATGACCGAAGCGTGGGATGGAACACGTGGACCACGAAATCGATGTAGTCGAGCAACACCCAGCGACCCTGCGTGAGACCTTCGACGTGGTGCGCTCTCACACCCTCTCTCCTCAGTTCCTCGAGCACGTGCTCCGCGATCGCGCGGACGTGCGTGTCCGATGAGCCGCTCGCGATGACGAAGTAGTCGGTGGCATCCGACACGCGCGCCAGGTCGAGCACCACGATGTCATTGGCCTTGAGGTCCGCGCAGAGGAGCGCGGCGCGGCGCGCGGTCGTGAGCGAATCGGATTCCGGTTGGGGCAACGGCTGGGACATGCTGTGCTGGACCAGGATGGTGGCGAGTGGCGTGACGGCGTCGCGATCGAATGCGACGGGATGTTCCAACGTAATGCATAACCCGCTCGCCGCTGCGCAATCCACCTCGCGCATGTCGCGGTCGGTCCAGGCCTCTCTGCTGCGAGATCGGGTAGCACGAAACAATGCGTTTGCTCCGTCATCGGTCGAGCGTGCGGTCGCCACGATGCCGCGTACGCAACGAGCGTGCTCGATACGAACTCGCTCAGTTTGTTCCGGTTGGCATCGTTCTCGGCGAGGTCGTCCCGCCAGCGACGACAGCCGCCTCGAGACCAGGTCCCGAGGCGGCTGTCAGAAAACGGTACGGTGCGTCGGCTACTGCTTGATCACCCAGACTTTGATGTCAGGCTTCACTTCGGCGTGCAAGCGGATCGGCACGCGGTAGACGCCCAACGCCTTGATCGGCTCGTGGAGCTCGATCTGGCGCTTTTCGATCTCGGGGAAGCCCTGCGAGTGCAGCTGCTGGGCGATGTCGGCGGCGGTGACGGAGCCGAAGAGTTTCTCCTCGTCGCCGACGCGCGCCGAGAAGGTGAGCGACACCTGCGCCAGGCGGTCCGCGACGGTCTGTGCCGCATCGCGGCGCTCGCTCTCCGCGGCCTCGAGACGGGCGCGCTCGGCGGCGATGCGCTTGCGATTGCCGTCGGTGGCTTCGTAGGCGAGGCCGCGCGGAATGAGATAGTTGCGCGCGTAGCCGTTGGACACCTTCACGATGTCGCCCGGCTTGCCCACGTTTTCGATCGCGTTGCGAAGAATGACTTCCATGTCGTGCTCCAGTCGAACGGAGGGGTGCGTTAGGCGAAGGCGAGAGGTCAGCGGTCTCGGCCGCCGGTGAGCGAATGCTTGAGACGGCGGCGCCAGTCGATCCACGTGTCGCTCACGCCGAGGCCCACCGCCCAGGGCACCGTCACGAGCGAGAGCGGAAATGCGGCGACCGCCACGGCCACGCTGGTGACGGCGACGCGGCGCGAGATGAACCACGCATAGATCCCGTAGCCGCGCAGCGCATAGAGCGTCCCGAAAAAGATGAGGACGCTCTTGCCGGCGGCGGAGATGGCGTCGCGAGACGGAATCAGAATCAGGATGGTGCCGACGACGAGCGTCCAGACGAGCTGATCGCCGAACGTGAATTGCCGGAGCGGCGCGAGCGGCGCCCCGATGCGAACCCGGCTCAGGCGATGGAACAGCGCCCAGGCGAGCGCGAGCGCGGCCAGCGCTTCGAGTGCAAGCGACGCCGGATAGAGCGGCGCCGCGTATTCGGACAATCTCTCCTGCACCGCCGCCTGCCCATCGGCAACCTCGTGCGCCATGCCGGAGAGTTTTGGGAACGACACGGCCACCTGCGACGCGTCCTTCTGCATCTCATCGACGGCCGCCGAATTCCGGGCGGCGAATTGGGCGGCAAAGACCTGCTCGGCGCCGCCGGGATCGACGCGGCCGGTGGCGATCACGCCTAACGACAGCACGATGGCGAGGCCGAGGCCGAGGAGCGCGCGCGCGAGGAAGGGCTGCCGCCGGCCGACGATGCACACGACGCCGAACGCCGCGGCGACGAGCACTCCCCAGCCGCGCGCCAGCGCGTAGTATGCCGCATCGACGTTGGGCGGCGGCGGCAGCGTGAGAATGGCGGCGGCGAGCGCCGACCAGATGAGTGCGAGCCACAAGGACCCGCCGGCCCACCAGCCGACGATGCAACAGGCCGCGAGGGCGGGGACGAGCAGCACCAGCGTGTCGATCACGGGCAAGGTCGACGGACCACCCGGGATGTGCGGAATCACGAGGAACGCCGCGAGAGCGAGGATGACGCGGATCCATCCCCGCTCGCGGGGCGCCGGCGTGGTGCCGTTAGGCATCGGTCAGGCCTGGTGTCCCCGAATGTAGGGGATCAGGGCCAGGTAGCGGGCGCGTTTGATGGACACCGCGAGCTGCCGCTGGTGGCGCGCGCACACGCCGCTCAGGCGGCTCGGCAGGATCTTGCCGGTGTCGGTGAGGAAGCGGCCTAACGTACGATCATCCTTGTAGTCGATGAAGCGCACGCGGGACTCGCAGAACGGGCAGCTTTTCTGTGGGCGTCGCATGGGTCAGTCCTCGTCGTCGTCATCATCGGCGGTCCGCGTCGTGCGGCCCGCGGCGATCTCGTCCTCGCTCATCGGCGGTGCGCCGACCTCGTGCTCGTGCAGCGCGACGAGATACCGGACGACGCCGTCGTCGAGCTTGAGCGCGCGCTCGTATTCGGGGAGCACGCTGGGCTCCGCCTCGAACCGGGCGATGGCATAGTAGCCGTTGTCTCGCGGCCCGATGGAGTACGCGAGCTGGCGGCGACCCCAATGGTCGACGTTGAGCGAGTCGCCGGCGCCGAGCATGGCGTGGAAGCGGCCGAGTTTTTCCTGGATGGCGGCGTCTTCGAGCGTCGAGTCGAAGATGTACACCGCCTCGTAGCGGCGAGGCATGTCGGTAAGACCTCCCTGTGGTCTGGCGCCCCCACAGCACTGTGGGGGAGGGCTATGT
>DAHUXU010000427.1 GCA_027307005.1 Gemmatimonadota bacterium | reverse complement strand
CCTGTCGCGGCAAGGTGTGACCGTCCGATACGAGCGGGCGGCCGGGTTCGTCGAGATGCTGAGAACCGCACCCCATCTTTCGCGCGCGCCATCCGGGCTGATCGCGTTGGTGTGCGACGATCTGGCGCGTCGTGCGGTGCGCCCGGTGCAGGCGGCGATGCCCGCCGCGGCCACCGCGCCGCGGGCGGACGCCGACGCGACGGTGCTCGAACTGACCGGCCCGGGCGGCGATTCCGCCGACGGCATCGTCGAGCGGCCCGTGTTCCTGGATGAGGGCGCGCAGTTGTTCGGAATCGTCACCGAGCCGGCACACCCACGCACATCGCGACATGCCGTCGTTTTGCTGAGCATCGGCGCGGATCATCACATCGGCGCCGGTCGTCTGTACGTCGATCTCGCCCGTCGCTGGGCGCGGCAGGGACTGTTCGTGCTGCGCTTCGATCTCGGCGGCATCGGCGAGAGCATCACCCGTCCGGCGCGGCGCGACGACGAGCTGTACCCCGAGGAGGCGCTGCAGGACATTCGCGCGGCGTGCGAATACCTGCGCGCGCGCTATCGCATCGACGAGCTGACGCTCGCCGGAGTATGTTCCGGGGCCTACCACGCGTTGCGTGCGGCGGTCGCCGGAATGGCGCTCCGACGCATTCTGCTGGTCAATCCCGAGCATTACCTGCCCCACGGTGAAACCGTGGACGGACTTCATCTCGCGGAGATCGTGCGCAATCCGCACATCTACCGCGGCCAGATCCGTTCGGCCAGGGCGTGGCTGCGGGTGCTTCGCGGCGACGTGAAGCTGTGGCGAATTCTTCTGTTGTACTGGCACCGCGCGCGGCTCGCACTCCACGGCGTCGTCGGCGACTGGGCGCGCCGATCCGGCCTGCGCCTGCGCAACGACCTCGCTCGCGAGCTCGAGGACGTCACCGCGCGGGGGATCGGAGTCCTCTTTCTGTTCGCGCGTGGGGAACCGGGTCTGGAACTACTGCGCTTGCAGACCGGATCGGCCTTCGCCGCGATCAGCGAAAGCTGCCGAATCCACACGGTCGATCTCGCCGATCACACCTTCAGCCGTTTGGGTCCGCGCCACGCGATGGCGAAGGTGCTGACCGAAGAGCTGATCGGCGACCCGCCTTGAACGACGTCGCGCAGGTGACCGTGCGCCGCCTCGGGGATATTGGGGCGGTCGCGGCGTTCGGGGCGGCCATCGACGAACTCAATGCGGATTCGGCGCGACCTTCGCCGTTCGCGACCTTCGCACACCTGCGCAATGCCATGCTGCGCGGGCCGTTCGCGGCGTCCGCGGACGCGCAGTTGTGGTTTCTGGGGGCGTTCGAGCGCGAGGCGTTGATCGGCTGGGTCGCACTGAAGCTCACGCGCGAACGCGTCATGGGGCTGCCGGCGCGGCGCATCGGATTCCTCGTCGGTCACGAGTGCGATCGCCCCGGCCTGGTCGTGCGTCGCGAGAACGAGGAGCGCGTCGTGCGGGCGATCTATCGGTACCTGGGCGATCATCGGCTGGAATGGGACTACGTGGAATTCGACCAGCAGGTGGCGCATTCTCTGCTCGACGCGCCACCGCCGGGAGATCGCCTCGAGGGCTGTGTCATCCGGGATTTTCCGTCTTGGGACAATTGCACGATCCGGATTCGCTGGCGTACGAGCCTGGATTATTTCGCGGCCCTCGACAGGAAATTTTCCACCAACGTCAAGCGGCAGATGCGCAAGCTGTATTCCATGGGCGTGCTCGAGGCCGTGGCCTCTTCGGATCCGAGCAGCACGCCGGCAATGCTCGAATTGTT
>DAHUXU010000426.1 GCA_027307005.1 Gemmatimonadota bacterium | reverse complement strand
CTCGAAAGACGTCGATCCAACTCGCGGCGCCCCGGGCGATGCGGCGGACGTCCCGCGCGCGTCGCTGGCAGCGCCCTGAGCCGACGCGCGACACATGCAGCGTCACCGCTGTGCGTCGCGACTGACATGAAGATTTTTTAGGAATGCGAGTCGCCGTGTCGCGCCGCCGCCGCTGCGGTCCAAGTTCTGCTACCATGCGGCCGTATGCGGGTCGCAGTCGTCAGCACGTATTTCCCTTCCGTGTCGCAGACTTTCGTGCTGGACCAGATCACCGGTCTCATATCGCGCGGACATGATGTCGACATTTATGCATTGGCGCCGGAGCCGAACTCTGCCGGCGTCGTAGCGCGGCGCGAGCTCCATCCGCTCGCCGATCGCACCCACTATCAGCCCCGCACCCCGCGACGCGCCCTCGGCCGTACGTTAGGCATTCCCAATCTGCTGCGCGGCCCGTGGCGCGGACGCGCCGGCGAGGCGCTGCGGATGGTGCGGCGAAGCCCGAGCGCCATCGAGGTGCTGTACGAGAGCGCCCCGTTCCTCGGGCGCGGTCCGTACGACGCGATACTGTGCCACTTCGGAACCAACGCGCAGCGCGCGCTCCGTGTGCGCGACGCCGGCCTGGTGGAAGGACCGATCGTCGCGGCGTTTCATGGCGCCGACATGAGCCGGTACGTGCGCATGCACGGCGTGGCGATATACACCGAGCTGTTCGCCCGCGGCGATCTCTTCTTGCCGGTGAGCGCGTTCTGGGCCGCGCGTCTCGCGCAGCTCGGGTGTCCGCCCGAGAAGATTGCCGTGCACCACATGGGCATCGATCTCGCGCGTTTCCGCTTCACGGTGCCGCGGATGCCCACGGTGGATCAGCCGCTGCGCGTCGTGTGCGTCGCGCGACTGGTGGAGAAGAAGGGTTTGCCCTATGTCGTGCGTGCGATATCTGCCCTGCGCCGCGACGGCCTCGACATCGCGCTCGACATCGTGGGCGATGGTCCCATGCGTTCATCGCTTCAGGCGCTCATCGCGGAGCTCGGCATGAACAACACGGTACGGATCATCGGAGCGCGGTCGCGGGACGAGGTCGCGCGCGCGATGGGCGCCGCCCACCTGTTCGCCGCGCCGAGCGTGACGGCGGCCGACGGAGACATGGAGGGAATTCCGGTCGCGCTGATGGAGGCCATGGCGAGCGGCGTGCCGGTGGTGGCGACCAGGCACAGCGGCATTCCCGAGCTGGTGGAAGACAAGGTGAGCGGGCTCCTGGTGCCAGAGCGGGATACGGATGCGCTCGCCGACGCCCTGCGGTGGCTGGTGGACCATCCCGAGCGGTGGTTGTCGATGGCGCTGGCCGCGCACGACGCGATCGAGCGCAATTTCAACAACGCTCGACTCAATGATGAGCTCGTCACGCTGCTCGAGCGGGCGCGCGGCACCAAGGCCCCGGTGGTTGAAGGTGCGACCGGTCCCCGTATCGTTCCGTCCGCTCCGGTTGGCGAGGATGGTGGGACGACATCGCGGCCGAGTGCACCAACCGCTTGACCCACAGGCCTTTGTCTCGTCATAGTTGAGAGCCGATTGATGACGATTTTTTACACACCGCCGGTTTGCACAGCCCGTGCAAATCTTGCGGTAGCTGTGTCCGCTACCGGCAGCGGCGCGCCGACGCTGTACGCGAGAGAACGCGATGTCGAGCAGTGGGGAAATGTGTTGGCAGTTGTTGTACACGAAGTCCCGCGCCGAAGAGTGGGTGGACGTGAATCTGCGGAGGCAGGGCTACTCGACGTTGTTGCCGCGGGTGCGGGCGCGATCGGGATATCGGCCGTTGTTTCCGCGATACATTTTTGCCGGCTTCGAAGCG
>DAHUXU010000397.1 GCA_027307005.1 Gemmatimonadota bacterium | reverse complement strand
GTCGACCCACTTGACGAGCCTGCCTAACGTGAGCGGGCCAGCGGTGGACGTGGCGATCACGACGTCGTCGTTGGTGTGCGCATCGAGATCCTTGGACGCATCCCGCAGCACGCTGAGCGCGTTGTCGCGCACTTTCACGTCGCCGTTCGACTCGAGCCCGATGATCCACAAGCTGTCGGCGTGCCGCACGGCATCCTGGTTGAGTTCGCGGCCGAAGTCATCCTTGACCTCGGGGAAGGTCGAGCGGCGAATGATGTGATAGCCGAACTGCGTCTCGACGACGGGCGAGATTTCGCCCGGCTTGAGCGCCAGCACCGCATCCTCGAACTGCTTGACCATCATGCCTTTCGGGAAGAGACCCAGACTCCCGCCGCGAGCGGCCGAGCTCGGGTCCTGGCTGTTCTTGCGGGCGAGGTCGGCGAAATTCTGATCGGTAACCTGACGCCGCAGCGCCTCCGCCTTCTTGTGCACCGAATCCTTGATTGCCTGGCTCGCTCCCGGCGGCACGGTGAGCAGGCTGTGGCTGGCGGCGAGCATCTCACCCTGCGCGTAGCGTTGGGCGAGATTCGTCGTGTCCATGCCGCTGTAGGTCTTGGAGTGCTGCTCGTGCCACTTGCTCATGCGCTCCTGCGCAATCACCGACCAGAGCGCCTGGTCGACCAGCTTGGGATCGGTGAGCGAATCCTGGTGCGCAGCGGCATCGGCCAGGAGCTGGTAGTCCACCCAGAGATTGGTGATCGTGCTGGCGATCTCGTGGTTGGCCGGCACCTTCGCCTGCGCGAGCAGCGAGCCCAACCGTTGGACAGACAGCTCGCGGGTGCCAGCCTTGGCGGCAACGTCCACGTGCGCGGTCATGGCGTCCTTGAACCCCTCGCAGGCGATGAGGGCCATGGCAACGCAGGCGAGCGGGAAGAATCTGAGTTTCATCGGAGAAGAGAATGAGTGTTGGACGTGCCGAGAAGCGTACGATCGAGTGAGAGCATGCGGCGTGCAACGTTTCACGGGCGGCTGGACATAGAAACAGCGTGAGCGGAGCGCCTGACTACCCCCTCTCACGCCGGGCCCGTCGGCGATCGCCCGTAGCGATCGCGTCCCCCGTACACCGCAGATTATACCGTTGCCAGACTCTTTAGTGCGGTCACGAGTCCGGATAACAAATCGCCGCCGCCCAGCCGAGAAATCTTGAGGGACAGCGGTTGCGTACGCCGCACTTCGGCCTGGAATTGCACTTCGCGAAACGCCGCCGTCAGCCCTTTGAGGCGCGGCATCGCATCAGCCCGAAAAGTAACACGCGCTTCGTCGCCGCGCACCAGTATTCCTTCGATGCCCAGGCGGCCGCCCACAATCCGGAGCAGGGCGCTGGCCAGGAAGGCCGTCGCGGGCGTGGGCAGCGGGCCGAACCGATCGCGCAGCTCCCCCCGGAGCGCATCGACCTCCGCCGCTTCGGTCATCTGCGCCAGGCGCCGGTACACGTCGAGCTTCGCTTCCGGCATGGGGACGTAGTCATCGGGCAGGTAGCTGCCCACGTCCATCGAGACATCGGCCGGCAGGAGCTTGGGTCCACCGTCGCCGCGCACGAGGTGCTTCACGGTCTCGTCGAGCATGCGAAGATACATCTCGAATCCCACCGCCTGTGCGAAGCCCGACTGCTCCGGGCCGAGGAGATTCCCCGCCCCGCGCATCTCGAGATCCTTGAGCGCGATCTGATATCCCGCGCCCAGCTCCGTGTGATGCTCGAGCACTTGCAGACGACGCTCGGCTTCCGGATCCACGTTGTCGGGGACCAGCAGATAACAGTAGGCCCGCCGGTGCGAGCGCCCAACGCGGCCGCGCAGCTGATACAGTTGGGCGAGCCCGAAGTGATCGGCGCGATTCACGAACATTGTATTGGCATTCGATACATCGAGGCCGGACTCGACGATCATCGTCGAGACGAGCACGTCGACCTCGCCCGACACGAAGCGGCGCATCACGTCCTCGAGATCGCGTTCGCGCATCTGGCCGTGCGCGACCGCGACACGCGCGCGGGGCACGAGGCGCTGCACGTGGTCCGCCACACCCTGGATGGTCTCGATGCGATTATGGACGAAGAAGACCTGTCCGCCGCGGTCGATCTCGCGCGCAATGCCCTCCTCGATCAGTCCATCATCCCACGGCTCGACGAACGTGAGCACCGGCGACCGGTCGCGCGGCGCGGTTTGCATGAGGGTGACGTCGCGCAGGCCGGCGAGCGATTGATGCAGCGTGCGCGGAATCTGCGTGGCGGTGAGCGTGAGGACATCGGTCTCGAGCTTGAGCTGCTTGAGGCGCTCCTTGTGTTTCACGCCGAAGCGGTGCTCCTCATCGATCACGAGCAGTCCGAGGTCCTTGAACGAGACATCGGGGCTGAGCAGACGGTGCGTGCCGATGACGATGTCGACTTTGCCTTCGCCTAACGCAGCCAGCACCTCGGCCTGCTGCTTGGGGGTTTGGAAGCGGCTCAGCGTTTCGACGCGGATCGGAAAGTCGGCGAGCCGCTCGCTAAACGTGCGCCCGTGCTGCTCGGCGAGGATGGTCGTGGGGACGAGCACCGCCGCTTGTCGCGCCGACTGCACGGCCTTGAACGCCGCGCGTACGGCGACTTCTGTTTTCCCGTACCCGACGTCGCCGACGAGCAGGCGATCCATCGGGCGCGGGCTCTCCATGTCGCGCTTCACCTGGTCGGTCGCCGTGCGTTGATCGGGCGTGTCCTCGAACAGGAACGACGATTCGAGCTGGCGCTGCCACGAGTTGTCGGGCATGGCGCTCTGCTTGGTGGCGGTACGGCGGCGCGCGTACAGATCGAGCAGCTCCATCGCCATTTCCTGCAGCGCCGCGCGGGTGCGGTCGCGTTGGTGCGCCCAGCGCTTGCCGCCTAACTTGTGCAGCCGCGGCGGCGTCGCGTCGTCGCCCGCATCGCTCGAGCGGTAGCGCTCGATCTGATCGATGCGGTAGAGCGGCACGTTGAGCCGGTCGCCGCCCTCGTACTCGATGACGGCCGCTTCGATGGTGCTCTCCTTGACGAACACCTGTTCGATGCCGCGATAGATGCCGATGCCGTGCTCGAGGTGCACGACGTAGTCGCCGGGCTTGAGGCCGTTGAGCGTCTCGAGCGGTGCACCGGTGGCGTAGCGGCGTTGGCGGCGGATGCGGCGCTCGCGCCGGAAGATTTCGTGGTCCGTTAGGACGCGAAGCCCTTCGGTGTGTCCCGATGGCGGGATGACGAAGCCGCCGTGGATGACGCCCACCGCGAGCGCGGCGCCGCTGGCCGTCCACCCGGCTTCGTCGAGCAGCTCCTCGAGACGCTCGGCCTGGCCGATGTTGTCGCAGAGGATGACGGTCGGCGTGCCGTCGTCGACGATGCGGCGGAGCCGTTTGATGTCGCGATCCACCGCGTCCGGCGGCCGGATGGTGAACAGGAGATCGGGTTCGTTCGGCGCGGCCTCGCCGGCGGCCGCCGGCGGTACGAGCGACACCACGCCGAGGCGCTCCATGGAGGCGGCGGCATCGTCGGGCGGCTGGAACAGCGCGTCGCGCGCCGGCGCATCTTCGCCGCGGCGTCGGGCCAGCTCGATGTGATGCCGCGCCTCCTCCCATGTGCGGCGCATCTCGGCCTCGACGTGCGCATGGGCCGGAACCACCAGCACCGTATCGGGCGGCACCAGATCGAGCAGCGAGCCGCGCTGCGCCGATTCGGCGCTCTCGCTCGGGCGCGCGTCGACGGGGAGCACGAGCGCCACGTCGGCATCGCGCGTCGAGCGCTGCGTGAGAATGTCGAAGTGGCGGAGCGAGGTGATCTCGTCGCCCCAGACCTCGAGGCGCACGGGGTTGGCCATGCCGAAGCTGTAGATGTCGACGATGCCGCCGCGCACGCTGAATTGCGCGACGTCGTCCACGAGATCGACGCGCTCGAATCCCACATTTTCCAGGTGGTGGACGAGGTCCTCGAGGCGCCGCACGTCGCCGACGTGCAGCTCGAGGCGCGCCGAGCGAACGACGTCGGGCAAGCGCGTGCGTTCGAGCACGGCGCGTGCGGTCGTAATGAGCGTGCGCACGCCGCCGCGCGCGACGCGCTCGAGCGTCTCGACGCGTTCTCCCGCCACCTCGAGGTGCGGCTCGACTTCGCCGAAGCCTTCGCGGGGCGGGTAGAGCGCGGTCGCTTCGTCGTCCTGCAACACGGTGAGGTCGGCGAGCCAGCGTTCGGCTTCGGGCAGCGATTCGGCCACGACGACGAGGAAGCGGCGCTGGCCCAACTTTCTGCCTAACGCAGCCACGAGCGCCGCGTCGCTCGACCCCGGCAGGCCGCCCACCGCGAGGCGGTCCCCCGGGGCCGGCACCGCGGCCAGGAGCTGCGCGAACCGGGGCAGCGACTCGATCGCGTCGAGCAGACGGGGCAGCGGCATCAGGCGCCCCTGCGGCTCTCGCGCGCCATCGCCGACTCGGCGACGAGCGCGACGAGCGCGGCGGCAAGCAGCGGCGCGGCGAGTGGGCGGCGCGGCGCCGTCGCGAACACCGCCGTCGTAAACCGGGCGCCATCTTCGACGGTCGTGACGCGCCGCGCCCGAAGCCGCGCGGCGAGCGCCGGCGGCTCGAGTCGATGCAGATCCGATTCCGACGGCTCGGGATTCACCACCATCGCCCCCATGCGCGATCCGGCATGGAGAAAAAAGTACGCGCCGGGACGCGCGGGGGCGGCGAGCGAATCATCGGGCAGCGGGACGCGGTCGCCGTCGGGCAGCTCGAGCGCGTCGGCGCCCGTTGGGCGTACGACGATCGCGCCCGGCGTCGTCGCCAGCACCGTGCCCGCGTCGGCGCTCAACCGTTGCGACAGCACGTCGCCTAACCACGGCACGAAGGCGGCGCGCACCGGGAACGTCGTCGCGTCCGGCGTGAGGGGCGATGCAACGAGCACGTAGCCCGGACCGCTCACGATCCACGGCTCGCCCGCGGCGGTAGCGAGCGTGTCCGACCGCGCGCTGGTGCGGGGCGCGAGCGGATACCGAATGGTGGCGGTGACGTCGGCCAGCGGCACCGGCGAGCCGGCCGCACCGCGCACGGTGGTTTCACCGTGTCGCGCCGCACCCAGCCGCCAGGGGATGCCTAACCGTTCCAGCGCCCGGTTGGCGGCGCCGAGTTTCACGGGATCGGCGGGGGCCACGAGCAGCGCCGGCAGCGCGGTGACT
>DAHUXU010000395.1 GCA_027307005.1 Gemmatimonadota bacterium | reverse complement strand
GCGGGGGGCGCGCTTGCGGATGCGGAGCTGCTCGAGCACCGGAGCGGCCTCGCACTCCCATGCGATCCGCTCCTCGATCATTTTCCCAGGGCCTCGGACGCCGCCTCCGGAGAGCCGCGGAAGTTCGCCGGATCCCCCGCGGCCAGGAAGGCCACGCCGAGCTTGTCGATCCCGTCCTTCGCGATCAGCCTCTGGAACCGCGCGACCGCGGTCGCCGGCGCGTAGGGATGCGGCGAGCCGTCGCGTTTGTTGCAGTTATCCCAGCCCACGATCACGGTGTGCGCGAAGATGCGAAGGTTGAGGTCGCGTTGCCGGGACTCGTCGCCCTCGGCGGCCCGACGCTCGGCCACCGTCTTCGCACGCATGCTCTTCCACGCTGGATTCGCATCGCCGGCGTGCCTCATGATCAGGGTCAGCGGCTTGTCGCTGTGCACGAACACGCCGGGCAGCGTGTGCGAGATCGTTCCCTTGATCTCGAGGTCGTCGAACAGGTCGTCGAAGTCGGACTCGGCCATGGACCGAGTCTCGACCGCCGTCGTCGTGGGGTCGAATTACGGCAAGTAGCTGAACAGCGAGCATGCCCAGAGCACGCCCGTGGTCGGATCGCGATCGAAGACGAGATCGCACGCCTGCATGACGGCCGATCCGGCCGCGTAGGTCTTGTCGCGCTTGCGGATCTTGACCAGCGGGAAGTCGAGCGCGAAGCCGCCGTCGGCGCTCTTCATCAGGAAATCGAGCGTCGCGCTCGTGTTGTTGTCGATCGCCTTGGTGAGCGTGTTGTCGAGCATGTAGGCGTCGGCGGTCCCCGTCGGCAGGTACTCGCCGAACATCACGTCCGCTGCGCCAGCCGTGCCGAGCTGCTTGCGTGCCTTCGCGTTGTTCTTGTAGCTCACGGTGAGCTTGTTCAGCTCGGCCGAGATGCGCGACTCGTCGGCGGCGGCCAGGATGCGGATGTCCGGCATGTTCGCGCCGGTCGTGAAGATGTCGGTCTGCAGCGGCGTCAGCGCCGTGGAGGGGCCCGACGATCGCGCCGACGTCGGCAGTCCGACCACGCGGCCCACCATCGTGATCTTCACTGTCACCTTGCTCTCGAGCGAGACGTCGAGGTCCATGCCGCCGATCGCGACCCCGTTGAGGTAGGTGTAGTCGGTGCTGCCCGCGCTGCCCGGCTCGGCCACCTCGAGCGAGGTCGTCGGCTGGAGCAGGTAGCCGTTCGCGCCGGTCGGATCGATCGGCACGTTCTGCACCATCGCCTGGAACAGGATCCGAATCGTCTTGCCCACGCCGGTGTCGGCCGAGCCGACCGTCCACGCGCGCCGCTTGAACGTGATCTTGTGCGCGGCGATCGCCGCGATGATCGCGGGACCGACGTAGCCCGCGGTGGCGAACGCGAACGCGGCGCCGCTGGTCGGATCGCCGATGTACACCATCTGCTCGACGTTGAGGCCGAGCGTGGTGAAGTCGAGCACCGTCGACGTCAGGTTGCCGCTGGCGTCCAGGCCGAGATCGCCGCTCGCGCCCTGCACGCCGGCCACGGTCAGGATCGCGCCCGCCGGCGGGACCTCGGTCACGAGCGCGTCGTTCGTCTTGATGCTGGTCGCGGTCGACCCCGCGGCGAGCACGTGAAGGCCGTTGTTCGCGGCGTTCGTGAAGCCGCTGCCGCGGACGAGCACGTTGGCCGGCAGGGCGCCACTCGCCGCGACCGTCCAGAACGACGGCACCCCGTTGGTGACCGCGGTCGGGAAGAACTTCGAGAGCCCGCTGCCGCCCGAGTGCTTGAGCGTCGAGCGGAACGTCATCTCGAGCCAGTTGTCGAGGACGTCCTTGGTGAGGTCCATCGTCAGCTCGGGCTGCACGTCGTAGCCGACGACCTCGCCGGCCTCGGGCGTCAGGTTCGGCGAGAGGATGTGACGCTCCACGACGATGTTCTGCCGTCGGAACTTAACGATGCCGCCCTGGTTCGGCTGCATCTGCACCCACCCCGTGGTCGGCTGCGTCCCCGGCGTGGCCTCGCGGGCCATCGTGACTCCAACGCTGTCGCTCTGCACCGGCTGCGTCATGTCGCCAGCGTTGCTGGCCGAGGCTGCTCGGGTCGAAATGCGCTAGGCGGTCTGCCAGTATAGGAACGGCACCGTGACGGTGACCTGATACCAACGGCCGTCGGTCGTGGGGCTCTTGGTAGATCCGGCGAACGTGACGACCGTTTCGGAGCCGACGACGAAGCCCTTGCGCTCGAGCACCTTGCGCACGTCGTCGCAGAGGCCACGCGCGGTAGACGCGCCGGCATCGCTCGGCGTGAAGAGCTGCACCGCGATATAGCCCTTGCTCTCGAAGCGCTGCGAGCCCACCGGCCCCATGCTGCCCTGGGCGCGGAGGGACGGGACGATCGTGACGCGTGCCCACGTATCCGGCGCGCTCGCGGCGTCGAAGGCCTCGTTGTCGAGCGTGAACGGCACGTCGGGGTGCAACGCCACCCATCCCGTGCTCCACGCCTCGACAATGGCCTCACAGGCTTGCTGCTCGGTCATGGCTTGGCCTTTCGCTTGGCGCGTGTGAGCGCGTTGAGCGCATGCTGGACCGCGATGGCGCCGATCGCCTCGCGCGTCTTCGCGATGATGCTGGAGAGGTCCAGGCGCCCAGCCAGCTGCTGCTGCATCGTCTGCAGCGCTTCGTCCACGCACCGCTCGATGAACATCGCTGGCGCCTGCTTGCTGTGGCCGTAGTTGAGCGAGTTGATGTACGGCGCCGAGTTGCTCTCGTAGAGCGGCCCCTGGCCGAGCACGAACTTCAGGATCGAGGCGACGCCCGCGTCGTGCGCGCTGTCGTCCGCCGGCACCTCGCCGCGGTGTGGTGAGCCCAGCGCCGGCACCCAGTTCGCGCGAGCCCATCCGGTGGCTACGGGCGTGCCGCCCTGGTCCGGGGACCGGCGCAGGTTCGCGTCGATCTCGAGCAACGTTGCCTTGACGACGTCGCCGATCAGCGTGCGCCGCTTCGCGATGATCGCGTCGGCTTGCGCGCCCACGGCGTCACCGCCCGCGCGCGGCGCGCTTGTCCGGCTTCGGCGAGGCCGGCTTGAAGTCGACGTAGGAGCCGAGCCAGAAGCCGCGCATCCGCAGCTTGTCGATGCCGAGTTCCTCGTATGGGAACCGCTCGCCGGGCTTGAAGTCTCGACCGTCCATCGTGAACGGCTGCTGGACAACGGCGGGTTGGCCGAAGTCGAAGCGACGCGGCGGATAGTCGGACATGGGCATCTCCGTGGGATGCCGCGATCGCGCGCGGCGGCGCGCCTCGATTACGCGAGGCAGCTCGAGAGCAGCACGCCGCAGTCGGCCGACACGACCTCGAAGTCGGTCGCCATCTCGACCTCGTACATCTGGGCCTTGCGCTCCTGGATGTAGTACGAGGCGACCGCCGTGCCGTAGCCGCCGACCAGCGAGCCGGGCGGCACCCAGTCGAACGAGTACATCGCCGACGGGCGGAACTTGCTCGGCGCGGGCGGGACGTACGCGAACAGGATCTGGCCCGCCGTCGCGACGCGCGCGTAGGTCGCGCTCGCCTCGGCGACCCCCTTGGCGGACGTCGTCTGGATCGCGTCCGCGATGATGATCTGGTCGAGACCGAGCCACGCGGCCACCATCGCCTGCGTCGCCTCGGCCGGACCGCCCGGCGTCTGGCCGGCGTTGATGCGGCTGATGACGTTCGGGTGCTCGCAGAACGCGGTCCACACGTCGCGCGACCACACCGCCTTGTTGCAGCGGTACAGGCCGCCGACGAGCGCCGACTGTGCATCGAGCTGCTTCTTGATCTGCTTGATCGGCAGCGCGTTCGCGTCGGCGAACGAAAGATCGGTGCCGGCCGTGCCGCCGCCGCCGCTGTTCTTGAGCGTCAGCTGCGTCGTCCAGACGCCCGTCTTGAAGTACTTGTTGAACCACAGCAGCTCGCGCTTGAGCAGCGACTTGTTGCCGCACAGCTCGGCGCCGGCGGTGTCGAGCTCGAGCGGGGTCGCGTTCGCGCGAGCCTGCGCGCCCAGCGGCAGGCGCCACGCGTAGACCGGCGCGGCGTAGTTCTGGAACGTCAGGCCCATCGTTCCCTCGGCGGCGGGCTGCGCGTCGCCGCGCTCCTCCATCTCGTCGCGGAAGAAGAACGACTTCGAGAAGACCGGGTACGAGCCCTTCTGCTTCGCCACCTGGATGCTCGGAGTCATCTGGTTGGCGACGGTCTTCTGGTCCATCATCCAGCCGACGGTGATGTCGGTGATCTCGGGCGCGATGTAGACGTCGCCCGGATCGATCGGCTGGCCCTGCGACGCCTTGCGGACATCCGATGCGTTCGGCGTCTCGCCGGCCTCGAGCGCCTTGCGGATCCGCTTGCGCGCGCGGTAGGCCTCGACCTCGCGCTTGCCGACCTTCATCGAGAAGTCGCTGTTGATGGTCTCGCCGGTGTCGCTCATGGTGCTCGATGCTCCTGGTGGTGGTCTTGCTGGGGTCGATGACGAGGCCGACGCCGAAGCGCCGGGAAGTGGGTTACGAGAGGCTCGATCCGGTGCCGGTGATCGCGCTGGTCTGACGCCACGCGCCGCCGTCCCAGACGAAGTCGCCGATCGTCGCGACCGCCGTGCCGAGCGCGAGCGTGGTCTTGGCCGCGCCGGTGTTGTCCTTGA
>DAHUXU010000355.1 GCA_027307005.1 Gemmatimonadota bacterium | reverse complement strand
AAGGATGGGCGCGATCACGTCGCGCAGAAACTCATCGACCTGGCGGGGCGAGCGTCCGAGATAGCGAGCCGGATCCCCGGCCTCGCGCAGGTCGTTAGGCGAAAGGCCGGCATCGGCATCGGCGGCGAGGCGCTCGAACAGATCGTTGCGCGCCGCGCCGTCTTTCACGGCTTGCGCCGCCGCCAGACTGTGGCGGCGGATGCGCTCGTGCGCCGCCTGGCGATCGCCGCCCGCCCGCACACTCTGCACGATGAGCGCTTCGGTCGCCATGAAGGGCAGCTCGTCGGACACGCGGCGCCGGATGCGCGCCGGGTGCACCTCCAGGCCCGACGCGATGTTGTCCATCAGCAATAGAATGGCATCCACCGCGAGGAACGACTCGGGAATCACGAGTCGCCGGTTGGCGCTGTCGTCCAGCGTGCGTTCGAAGAACTGCGCGCCGTGCGTGAGGTTTGCGTTCTCCTCGATGGACATCACGAATCGGGCGAGCGACGAAATCCGTTCGGCGCGCATCGGGTTGCGTTTGTACGCCATGGCCGACGAGCCGACCTGCTCGGTCTCGAACGGCTCTTCGATTTCGCCGAACGACTGCAGCACGCGCACATCGCCGGCGAATTTGGCCGCGCTCGCCGCAATGCCGGCCACCACGCCGAGCACCTGAGCGTCGAGCTTGCGGCTGTAGGTCTGTCCGGTCACCGGCAGGACGTGATCGAAGCCTAACCGCCGAACTACGAGCCGTTCGAGGCGCCGCACCTTGTCGTGGTCGCCGTCGAACAGCTCGAGGAAACTCGCTTGTGTGCCCGTCGTTCCCTTGACGCCGCGCAACGGCAGCGTCGCCGCGCGGTGATCGAGATCGGCGAGGTCGAGCACCAGGTCCTGCATCCAGAGCGTCGCGCGCTTGCCCACGGTGGTCAGCTGCGCGGGTTGGAGGTGCGTGTACGCCAGCGTCGGCTCATCGCGCCAGTGCGCGGCGAACGCGGCGAGCGCGCGCAACACGGCGACGATTTCGGCCCGCAGCAGTTCGAGTCCGCGCCGCATCAGGATGAGATCGGCGTTGTCGGTGATGAACGCGCTGGTGGCGCCGAGGTGGATGAACGCGCGCGCCTTTGGCGCGACGGCGCCGAAGGTGTGGATGTGCGCCATCACATCGTGCCGGAACCGGCGCTCGAAGGCCGCGGCCGCATCGAAGTCGATGTCGTCGAGGTGGGCCCGCATCTGGGCGAGCCCGTCGTCGGTCACCGCCGTCACGCCTAACTCCTGTTGCGCTTCGGCGAGCGCCAGCCACAGGCGGCGCCACAGCGCGTGTCGCTCCTTCGGCGACCACAGCGTGAGCATGGCGCGCGACGCGTAGCGTTGGGCGAGCGGCGACGTGTACCGCGTCGTGTCGCTCATCGCACCATGAAGTCGGTGGTGTAGATCTGGCCTCCGCGCTCGAAGTACATGTGGATCACGCTCCGTCCGGCGAGGGCGTTCAACGCCTTCTGCACGTCCTGCGCATTCTCGATCGGCAGCTGGTTGATTTGCACGATCACGTCGCCTTTCGCGATGCCCAGGTCATCGGAGACGCGCGGGCTCACCTGATAGATGAGCGCGCCGTGCGAGCTCCGAATCCCGCGCTCGGCGCGGATCGCCGGCGTGACGGTCACGAGCTCCAGCTCCTTGAGCACCTGCACCTTGGGCGCGCTCTCGTCGGGCAGCGACGCGACGGTGACGGTCACCGGGAATTGCCGTTCGCCGCGCTTGACCGTCAACTGCACCCGTTCGCCGACCCGCAGGTCGAGCTTCTCGGCTTCCCAGTCGAAGGGATTGTGGAGCACGCGGCTCCCGGCCCGCACGAGCGTATCACCCGCTTTGATGCCCGCGGCGGCCGCGGGCGAGCCGGGCACCACGGCGCGGACGTTGACGCCGAACCGGAGCGCGCCGAGCGGGCTGTTGGTTTCGGGCAGCACGAGCCTGATGCCTAACCACGGCTGCCGGACCACGCCATGGAGCAGCAGGTCTTCCATCACGCGCTTGACGCGATTGATCGGGATCGCGAAGCC
>DAHUXU010000351.1 GCA_027307005.1 Gemmatimonadota bacterium | reverse complement strand
ATGGCGAAATGGTTTCGTACGATGCAATGCGTCGTCGTAACGCCGCGCTCAGAGTGCGCGATCGAGTTGCGCAATCCAACGAGCCAGGTGATGCAGGGGGCGACGCTCATGCTGCCGGCGTCCGTTAGGCCGGAAGCCGTGAGCTGGGACGGCGGGCCGGCGACCGGCGCTCGCCACTGGAGCGATTGGCTCTGCGTCTGGGGCGACGTGCCGGCCGCGTCGACGGTCACGGTGCGCTGGGACCGCATTCGCGTCGACTCGATGCGATCGCCGGCGAACGCCGGCGCCGCCGGTGCGCTCAACGGCGACAGGCGCGCGCACGAGTCGGAATTACCAAGCGTCGTGATCTTCTGGGACTACGACACGCAATGGGGAGCCGATCGCTCCCGCAATCCCACCCGCGCGCCGACCTGGGGCGCGCTGGAGTTTCCCAACACCGACGCGCTTCTCGAGATGCACGCTCGGTACGACGTCCCGGCGTGCTTTGCCGTCGTCGGCGCCGCCGCGCTCCCCGGCTCCCGCCCCTATCACGACCCCGCTCAGATTCGGCGGATTCATGAGGCCGGCCACGAGGTCGCCAGCCATTCGTTCCGCCACGAGTGGTTGCCCGGATTGGATTCCACGGGGCTCGACGAAACGCTGCGACACAGCAAGGATGCTCTCGAGCAGTGCATTGGCGCCGAGGTGGTGAGTTTCGTGCCGCCATTCAATCAACCGTTCGACTTTCCGCAGAAGCTTTCCGTTAGTCTCTCGGAACGGCGCAGCGTGCGGCACCAGCGGACGGATGTTGGACGACTCTGTGCGTCGCTCAGCGATGCCGGGTACCGGTTTGCTCGTCTCGCCTATCGCCCGCTCTCGGAGCGTGTCGTCGAAGTCGTGCGCGGCCGGTTGCCTCGCCGGCCGGGCTTGCTCGATGACATCGGCGGCATTGCCTGCTTGCGGCTGAACCTGCCCGTCGGATTCACGCCTGATGTGCAGGCGATTCTCGAGAAGCATCTCGATCGCGGTGGATTCTGGACGTTGCATGGTCACCCCCACTCGGTGAGCGATGACCGCAATCCACAGTCGATCCGCCTGCTCGAACAGATGCTCTCACTCATTCAACAGTGGAGGGCGCAGGGCCGACTCCGCACGGCGCTTCCTCGCGATCTCATAGTCCAGGAGGCCCGTCGATGGTCGTCGTGACCTCCGAGACCGTTCAAGCGCACTTCGATCAAGAGGCATTGCGCGGTCGGCGACTCTTTCCCGATCGCAATACAGTCAGCGGCCTCGGTACCTGGCGAAAGTACGAGCGCGCAACGGATCTCATGGCGGAACCGTCGGTACGCGACGTGATTGACATCGGGTGCAATCGGGGATCGGTCGAGGTGTTGTTCAGCCAACGACATCCGGTGCGCATCAAGGACGTTCGTGTCGCCGGAGTCGATGTGTCGATCGAGGCGATCGCCCAGGCCCGCGCGCTCGGCTTCGATTGGTGTTCGTTTGACGCGTACGACGGCAAGGTGCTGCCGTTTCCGGACGCGTCTTTCGATCTCGCAATCCTGGTCGAGGTGATCGAGCACGTGATCGACAAGGAGTCCTTGCTGCACGAGATTCACCGCGTGCTGCGGCCATCGGGCCGTGTCTATCTCACGACTCCTAACCCGGAATGCCTCGCGCTTCGCATCGAATCCGTGATGTGGCGCGTGCTACGGTGGGTGGCCCGCCGCCCGAACCCCGCGAAGGATCGGTTCATTGCGTCGCGCGATCTTACCGCGGCGCTCGAGAGAGCGGGCCTCGAACGCGTCGGCGCACAGGCCTTTGGGTGGCCGCACGCCTTCATCAAGATCTGGAACTGGGGCATCATGCCGCCGCTGCCCCCGTCGTTGCTGTATCGGTATCAGCAGTTCTGTCTAAAACGGTTCGAGCGCCCCGGAATCCCAGAATGGCTGTCGCGACGACTTCACTGGTCACTGGTGACGCTTCTCCGTCGTCGGTGAGCGCACCCGTGAGGGCCCGTCGCCGATTGCGTGTCTGCGCCGTCTCATTCAAGCCATGCTGGCAAGATGAGTCGGGGCGCTGGATGTCGTTCGGTGGCTTCCCCCTTCAGATGGCTGCGATTGCGTCACTCTTCGATGACATGACGCTCGTCATCGTGCGAGTGCCGCCGCGCACCGGCGGCATTTCACTGCCGGCGCACGCGCGCATCGTTCCACTGCTATCGCCGCGCGGCACCGACTGGCGCCGCAAGCTTTCGGTGACAACACTGCTGCCGTACCTTGCGTGGAAGATCGCGACCAGCGCGCGGAGCGCCGATGTCGTGCACGTACCGTTGCCCGGTGACGTTCCGTTGTTGGGCATGTGGATCTCCCTGGCCATGCGCAAACGGCTGCTGGCGCGGTACGGCGGTTCATGGGTGGCCAATACGCAATCCACGTTCATGAATCGCGTGACGAAGGCCTGCATGCGCCGATTCGCGGGGGGCCGCAACGTGATGTTGGCGACCGGTGACGGCGATCTTGCGCCCGCTGACCGAATGAATTGGGTGTTTTCAACCGCCCTCACGCAACGCGAGCTCGATCAAATCGCGCCGCACCTGGACCGCGGACTGACGAGCGTGCCGAGACTGGTCTACGCCGGCCGCCTTTCGCGCGAAAAGGGTGTGGCCATCCTGATCGATGCGCTGGACATCCTTTCCCGGGATCCAAACGTGCCTCAACCGCATCTCACGATTCTTGGCGATGGCGACGGGCGCGCGGCTCTGGAAGCGCGTGTCGGATCATCCGGGTGCCGAGATCGTGTGACGTTTGCCGGGCAAGTGGACCGCGATACGCTGTCCAGCGCGCTCGATGTAGCCGACGTCTGTGTCCAACCGTCCCTTACCGAGGGATACAGCAAAGCCTGGTTGGACGCCATG
>DAHUXU010000344.1 GCA_027307005.1 Gemmatimonadota bacterium | reverse complement strand
ATTGGTGATGCGTTGGGCATGAGAACGGGCCTGTGCGTGGTCGGGATGTCGGAACGATGGGCGTCAGCGCGTGCCCGGTCCGGTGTCGGACGGAATTCGGTACGTGACGCGGCCCAACGAATCGAGGAGCTGGATCGACGGCGCGCCGAGCGAGTCGACGCTGAGGAGGATGCGGGTGCGCCCGGCCGGATCGTTCAACCGGACCGTCGCGGCCTTCTCGGCGCCCTTCCCGATGAGGATGCGCGAGGCCGGCGTGAGGCCGCTATCGATCGCGAACTGCCGCACCGCGCGCATGGCGCTGTCGCGCGCCGCGCCGGCGGGCAGTTGCATCGCTCGCATCGCGCGATCGAGCATGGGCGCCATCGGCTTCTCGGGGCGATCGATCACGCGGAGGCCGACCCAATCGGTGTGCTTGGGACCGCCCTCGTAGGAGAGCTGAACCGTCTGGTCTTGCCGCCACTGGTCCATCGTCAGCGAAGCGCCGGCTTCGAATCCGTCGGCGAGTTTCTTCCCGTTCCAGATCAGGCCGCCATCTTCGTCGCCCTGATCGTTGAAGAAGATCATGCCGGCCGGTTTGGCGCCGCTGCGGAGCGGGTAAGTCTTCCCGTCGATCACCGGATCGGGGAAATGCTGCTTGTTCGAAATCGCGAGCCGGATGGTTCCGTCGGGCTCACGGATGTTGATCCGGCCGACGTCGATGACGTCGAACTTGGCGGCCGAGGCGGTAGGCCGGACGAGCCCGGTGAACGCGGCAGAAACTACTATAATGAGTGCGCCGAGGGTGACCGCATTGAGGCGGCGGAGCCTCCGGATTTCGCGTTGGAGCTGCTGGTCCATGGTAAGTGACTCCGGCGGCGGCAGTTGGGGGGAGGGGAAGCAGGGAGAAGGGCCTGGTGAAACGTCAGTCTGGCGCGTCGGAAGGGCGGGCGTTATCATTTGTCCGGACCAATAGTAATTTGTCCGTATCAATAACGAAAGACTGCGCGCTGTTGGGCTGTCCCGTCGTTCCGTTGGTCGCAGGCCCCTACCGCACGTCGTCCGGCCGTCCGCTCATCCCAGTCCGGTTCACCCGTCCACGAGGTTCCACCCTTGCCCAACATCAAGTGAGGAACGGTACCATGGGTCTCCGCATAGCGCTCGCACTCTCGCTGCTCGCGGGCGGCACGATGGTCGCCGAGTCGTTGCCGGCGCAGCAGCCGGCGGTGGCGGGTGCGCTGCAGTCGTCGCCCAGTGTCGCGATCGGCGCGCCCGCGCCGCGCCTAACGGAACGGCGCGCTCCCGGCAGCATTTCCGGAAAGATCACCGACGTCAAGACCGGTGAGCCGCTGGCCGCCGCCGGCGTGCGCCTCGAAGGCACCGAGTTAGGCGGCATCAGCGGCGAGGACGGCACCTACCGCATCGCCCGCGTGCCTGCCGGTTCGTACACGCTGGTCGTGCGGCGCATCGGCTACGCGCCGCAAACGAAGCAGATCACGATGGTAGAGGATGGCGCCGTCACCGCCGATTTCGCGCTCCGGATCAGCGCCACCGAGCTGCAAGCGATCGTCGTCACTGGCACGGCGGGCAACCAGACTCGCGAAGCGCAGGGCGCGCCGGCCACGTCGATCGACGCATCGGATGTCACGTCCAAGGCGCCGATCGTCAATGTCACCGACGTGCTGCAAGGGCGCGTCGCCGGCGTCAACGTGACCTCGTCCTCCGGGACGATCGGCGCGGCGCCGCGCATCCAGATCCGCGGTCCCGCATCCATTTCGCTGTCGAACGCGCCGCTCGTGTTCATCGACGGCGTCCGCGTCGAGAGCGGCGCGCGCGAAGACGTCGGTAGCGGGTTCCACGGCCTCGAAGGCTTGGGCGGCCAGACCGTGACCGCGCTCAACGACATCAACCCCGACGACATCGCGAGCATCGAAGTCGTCAAGGGCCCCGCTGCGGCGACGCTCTACGGCGCCGATGCGTCAGCGGGCGTGATCCAGATCATCACCAAGAAGGGCCAGTTAGGCTCGCACAAGTTCACGCAGAGCATCGGCGTCGAATACGACCAGGTGAAGCCCAACTTCACGCCGTTGTCGGTGTTCGGCACGTGCAGCGCGTCCGATACCGCGCCCGGCGGCGCCGATCTGTGCCTCAACAAGCCGGTGGGCAGCGTCATTTCCGCCAATCCGCTCGTCGATGCCGGCGTGTTCCGCAACGGCAACCTCAAGTCGGTCGACTACAGCGCGCGCGGCGGCGGCGACTCATTCGGCTACTTCGTGTCCGGCAGCGTGAGCAACGAACTCGGCACCGAGGCGAGCAACTACTACTATCGCCGCACCGGACGCTCGAGCTTCAACTGGGTGGTGAACCCGGAGTTGAGCTTCGACGCATCGGTGGGCCTCGCCTACAATGCCTATCGTATTCCGCAGGGCGACGACGGCACGTACGGCTACCTGACGCAGGGCTACTTTCTCTCCAGTCCATTCGCCGTCA
Organism: Gemmatimonadota bacterium; assembly: GCA_027307005.1. GTDB lineage: Bacteria > Gemmatimonadota > Gemmatimonadetes > Gemmatimonadales > Gemmatimonadaceae > JADGGM01. The sequence continues at coordinate 8,337 of DAHUXU010000344.1, read as the reverse complement.
CCGTCAACCCCGACGGCACGCGGTCCGGCGGCACGAGCACGCCGATCGAAGGATTGGAGGCGATCCAGGACAAGCTCCCCACCCTGCGCTTCACGCCCACGGCCACGGCCCATTACAACCCGTTCAGCTGGCTCACCAACCGCCTAACGATCGGCGGCGACCTGTCGTCCACCGAAGGGTTCACATTCTTCCCGAAAAACAACGGGAACTGGTACACGGGCGACCAGGCCAACGGCTACGTCGAGGACGTGCAGAATCCGATCCATATCTATACGATCGACTACCTCGGCGACATCAAACTGAAGTTCGGCAGCGACGGGCACATCGCGTCCGACCTCTCCTTCGGCAGCCAGTACATCAACACCGTCAACAACAACCTGCTCGGCATCGGCATCGGGCTGGCCGACAATTCGTCCAACCTCGTGTCGTCGGCCGCGTCGAGCGAGTCGCACCAGACGTTCGCGCAGTCGAAATCGTTGGGCTTCCTGGCGCAGGAAGGTCTCGCGTTCGGCCAGACGCTGTTCCTCCAGTTAGGCGCACGCGTCGACAAGAACTCGTCGTTCGGCCAGGACTACGGCGCGTTCTTCCTGCCCAAGGTCGGCGCCTCGTACGTGATGTCGCAGGAGCCGTTCTGGCAGTCGCTGTCGTCGGTCGTCTCGACGTTCCGGCTGCGGGCGGCCTACGGCACGACCGGTCGCGCGCCCGATCCCGGCGCGTCACTCCGCACGTATGAGCCCTTCCCGTACGTCACGTCGTCCGGCGGCGTTGGGCCTGGCCTCATCCAGCTGAGCCCCGGCAACGCCCACCTCAAGCCGGAACGCGGTACCGAGTTCGAGGCTGGATTCGACGCAGGGTTCTTCCAGGATCGCGCCGGCGTCGAGCTCACGTACTTCGACAAGAAGACCAAAGATCTGCTGCTCCAGGAACCGCTCGCCCCGTCGCTGGCGTTTCTCGCGAATCCGTTCGTCAACGCGGGCAGCGTCGACAACCGCGGTCTCGAGCTGCTCCTTCGGGCGACGCCGATCAGCAACAAGACGGCGACGTGGGACATGACGTTCACCGCCAATACGCTGAAAAACCGTCTGCTCAGCCTGGGCGACATCACGATCCCGAATGTGAGCGAGATCAGCCCGGACCTCACGCTGCGCTACATGGTCGGCCAGCCGCTCTCGGCGTGGTACTCGAGCAAGATCATCAAGGTCGACACGGCTGCCGGTTTTGCAACGGTGACTAACACACCGGTCTTCGATGGGCCGCAGTTCCCGACCTTCCAGGCCAACTTCGCCAACACCGTTACCCTGTTCCGCAACTTGCGTCTGTACGCGTCGTTCAGCGGCCAGAGCGGCGGCAAGATCCTGAACCTCACACCACTCTTGCAGGACCTCACCTTTACCTCGGCGGGCACGAATCTGCCGGCGGGCAAGGGCGGCTATACGAAGGCGCAGTTCATCGAGCGCTTCGGGCCGTTCCAAACGGCCGACGGGACGCCGGTCCCGCTCGTGCTCGATCACTACGTCCAACCGACCGATTTCATCCGGCTGCAGGAGCTGTCGGCCACGCTCTCGCTGCCTAACGATGTGGCCGCGCGCATGCATGCGACCGCGGCATCGATCACGTTTGCCGGCCGGAACCTCGCACTGTGGAAGAGCAGCAAGTTCACGGGCTTCGATCCGGAGATGCTGTCCAACACCGCACGAAGTGAAGGCTCACTGCAATTTGCGACGACGGAGGAATTCACGGTGCCGCAGACCCGCCGCTTCGTTGTGCGGCTCAACCTCGAGTTCTGAGAGACACCACCATGACCACACTTTCCAGATGGATGCGTGCAACGGTCCTGATCGGCGTGGCGGTGATCGGACTCGCCTCGTGCAGCATGAACGTCGACAACCCGTCGGTCATCGACGCGGGCAAGTTCAATCCCAACTCCGATGGCACGACGTTGGCCCTGTCGGCGCAGACGAATTTCTACATTGCCTTCCAGAGTGTCGCGTTGTTCGGCGGCCTCATCTCGGAGGAAGTGTGGACCGGCGCCGCGCGCCTGCAGACCAACCGCCTGGCCGCGCGCAACTTCGTCGGTAGCGACGACATCAACGCCGACTTCTTCGCGCCGCTGAGCCTCGCGATCGCGTCGAACCAGAACGCCGTCTCGGTGCTCGTGAAAGGGGCGAACGCATCGACGGATCTCAACCTCGCCACTGCGGCGATGAACCTCGGCTTCTCCCTCGACTTGACGGCCGAGACGATGTGCTCCTCCGTCATTCAAGGCGGCCCGGAGCTCAGCGACACGCAGCTGCTCGACACCGCGGTCACGGCCTTCACGCAAGCCATTACCATTGCATCGGCCGCGGGACCGGGCGGGGCGACGATCGTGAACGCATCCAACGTCGGACTGGCGCGCGCCTATCTGCAGCTGGGCGACTGGGCGAACGCCGCAGCCACCGCGGCGCTCGTCCCGCCGGACTTCGTCATCAATGTCGTCACGTCGGCCAACACCAGTACGCTGATGACGCTCGGCAATACGTACTTCTTCAACGCACTCGAAGGACAGATCGTCGCGCCGCAGCTGTACCGGATTGGCGACCCGCGGATGCCGATCGACAGCACGACGCCCGGGGTGACGCTCAACCACCAGCCGTATGTCATCCAGGCAAAGTACACGAGTTACGGCGATCCGATCCGGTTAGGCTCAGGACTCGAGGCGCAGTACATCCAGGCGGAAGCGGAGCTTCACGGCAGCGCCTCGACGTCGGACGCATTGGCGCTCATCGACGCGCGCCGCGCGGCAGGGAATCAGCCCGCGTACTCGGGCGGCACGGACACGCTGTCGGTGTTGTCCGAGCTGCTCAACCAGCGGGCGCGCGACTTCTGGATGGAAGGCAAGAAGTTAGGCGACATCCGCCGCAACCCGTCGGTGCCGCTGACCGCCATTCTCACCGACCCCGTGGGCGCGCCGTTCTACACGAACTCGGGCGGCGGCCCGTTCGGCAGCAACTTCTGCGCGCCGATTCCGCCGGAGGAGACGAACGCCAACCCGAATTTCTGAGCGGAGGCCAATGCTCAGAGCCGTCGGGATGGGAGTGCGAAGTGCTGCAGTCGCCGCGGTGCCGGTGCTGGCCCTGGCGCTCATGGGGCCGGCACGGGTGCGCGCGCAGCAACAAACGCCTAACGCAAGCGACGGGCCGGCGAGGTACGATTCGTCGGCCTTTGCCGCGCTGAGTTGGCGCGAGATCGGCCCCTTCCGCGGCGGCCGCTCGGCGACCGTCGCCGGGTCGGCCTCCAGGCCGAACGAGTACTACATGGGCACCACCGGCGGCGGCGTCTTCAAGACGACCGACGGCGGCGAAACCTGGAATCCCGTCACCGACACGTATTTCGGCGGGACCATCGGCGCTATCGCCGTCAGCCCGTCCAACCCCGACATCGTCTACGTCGGCACCGGGGAATACGACATCCGCGGCAACGTGTCGCACGGCGACGGAATGTTCAGGACGACGGATGCCGGCAAGACGTGGCAATTCGCCGGCCTCGCCGATTCGCGCCAGATCGCGCGCGTGCGCGTCGACCCCCGCGATCCGAACGTCGTCTACGCCGCGGTCCTGGGCCACGTCTGGGCGCCGGACTCCGCGCGCGGGATCTACAAGTCGACCGACGGCGGCGCCCACTGGCGCAAGACGCTCTTTCGAAACGACTCCACCGGCGCCATCGAGCTCGTGCTCGATCCGTCGAATCCGGACATTCTGTACGCCGCTCTCTGGCAGGCCGGCCGCACGCCGTGGCTGCTGTCGTCGGGCGGCACCGGCAGCGGCATCTTCAAGTCCACCGATGCGGGCGAGCACTGGACCGAGCTCACACACGCACCGGGGCTGCCTAACGGAGTGATCGGCACCATCGGGCTCGCGGTGTCGGCCGCCGCGCCCAACCGTGTCTGGGCGCTCGTCGAAGCCGACTCGGGCGGCGTGTTTCGCTCCGATGACGCCGGCGCCACCTGGCGCCGCACCAACGACGAACGCAAGCTGCGTCAGCGCGCGTGGTACTTCTCCCGCATCTTCGCCGACCCGAAGGACTCGAACCGCGTGTACGTGCTCAACGTGCACGTGTTCCGGTCCGACGACGGCGGCGTGAAGTTCGACACCGCGATCGCGACGCCGTCCACCGACAACCACGACCTGTGGATCGCGCCCAACGACCCGCGGCGAATGGCCGAAGCGAACGACGGCGGGGCCACGGTCTCGATCAACGGCGGACGCTCGTGGCTGCCGGAAACGCAACCGACAGCCCAGTTCTATCACGTCGAAACGACCAACGATTTCCCGTACGAGGTGTGCGGCGCCCAACAGGACGCCGGCACGCTCTGCGGCCCCACGCGCTGGGATGGCGGGATCGACATCGGCCAGTGGGAAGACGTGGGCGGCGGCGAAAGCGGATACATCGTCGCGCGCGCCGATTCGCCTAACGTCGTCTTCGCCGGCTCGTACGACGGCCGCCTGACGCGCCTCGATCGCCGCACGCATCAGATGACCGTGGTCAGCCCGTGGCCCGACAACCCCATGGGCTACAGCGCGGGCGACATCAAATATCGCTTTCAGTGGACGTACCCGCTGGCGATGTCGCCCCGCGATCCGAACACGCTCTACGCCGGCGCACAGGTCCTGTTCCGATCGCGCAACGACGGGCGGAGCTGGCAGGTCATCAGCCCCGATCTCACGCGACACGACCCGCGCACGTTAGGCCCGTCGGGCGGACCGATCACGAAGGACCAGACGTCGGTCGAATACTACGGAACGATCTTCGCCATCGCCCCATCGCCGCTTGCGGCCAACGAGATCTGGACCGGCTCCGACGACGGCATGATCTACCTCACCCGCAACGGCGGGGCGACATGGACCAACGTGACGCCGCCGAACCTGCCGGACTGGATGCGGATCTCGATCATCGAGCCGTCGCACTTCGATGCCGGCACGGCGTATGTCGCGGCGAATCACTACCAGATGGATGATCTCCGTCCGTATCTGTACAAGACCACGGACTACGGCAAGCACTGGACGTCGATCGCGGCCGGCATTCCGTCTACCGAATTCACGCGCGTGATCCGCGAAGATCCAGAGCGCCGCGGCCTGCTGTACGTGGGCACGGAGCGCGGCATCTGGGTGTCGTTCGATGATGGCGGACACTGGCAGTCGCTCCGCCGCAACCTGCCGATCGTTCCGGTACACGATCTCGCGATCAAGAACGGCGACCTCATCGCCGCCACGCACGGACGCGGATTCTGGGTGTTGGACGACATCTCGCCGCTCCGCCAGATCACGCCCGCCGTCCTTGCACGCGATGCCTACCTGTACGCGCCGCGTCCCGTCTATCGCGCCACGTTCTCCGGCGGCCCGACCAACGGAGCGCAACACGATGCCGGTCCGCCCAAAGCGGGCAACCCGCGCTCGGGCGCGATCGTGTACTACTTGTTGCGTTCGCCTAACGACAGCATCAGCCTCGACTTTCTCGACGCCAGCGGCCGCGTCCTCCGCTCGTTCCACAGCAAAGCCCCCAACGCCGCCGATACCTCGAGCGGCGTCGCAGATGTCGAGGTCCCGGTGCGGCGCGAGCCGGTTGTGCCCAACAAGGCAGGGCTGAACACGTTCGCGTGGGACCTGCGCATGCCCGATCCGGCATCGTTCAAGGGCATGGTGTTGTGGGCCGGTAATCCCGTCGGGCCGCGCGTCGTCCCGGGCCGCTATGGCGTGCGCCTCACGGCGAACGGCCATGCCCAAACGCAGTGGTTCGTGCTGCGCCCCGATCCCCGATCGACTGCGACGCAGTCGGATCTCGCCGCGCAGTTTGCGCTGCTCACACACATTGCCGATACGATCAGCGCCGCGAACAACGCCGTGAAAACGATTCGCAGCGTGCGCGCCCAACTCGAGGCGCGCGCGTCGCAGCTCGGCGACGCCAAGGAAAACGCTGCCGCGCTCCAGGACTCGCTGTCGAACATCGAACAGGCCATCTATCAGGTGCGCACCCGCGCGAGCGAAGACCCACTCAACTATCCGATCGGGCTCAACGACAAACTGGCCGAGCTCGCGGCGTACACCGGGGAAGGGAACGCGCGGCCGACGACACAGGACGACGCCGTGTTCACCGAGCTCGCCACGCGACTGGCCGCGCAGCTGCGCCGCCTGAGTGTCTCGTTAGGCAGCCTCGAGACGATCAATGCCGCGCTTAACAAGGCTGGCGCGTCACCAATCGTTGCGGACATTCATGCGCAGTGATGCCGGCCTCAGCGTTTTTCGATGCACGCATGCGCGTCGTTTCCCGCTCTCGATTCGCAACGCTCATGACTGACGTTGCCTTCGCCCGACGCTGCGCAATGCTTGCCGCCTGCGCGGCCGTTGCCGTTGCATCGCCGGCAGCCGCCCAACGCGGCCCGGTGTTCGAGATCTCGTTCCCGGCTTCGGCGCATCAGGGGCCGATCACCGGGCGCGTCCTGCTGTTCCTGTCTGACGACAGCACCCCGGCGCCTCGGTTCAAGGGCGGGGCCCTCGGCGCCAACGGGCCCGTGTTCGGCGCCGACGTATCGCAGCTCGCGCCTAACGCCAGCGCCCGGCTCGATGGCGCGACGCACGGCTTTCCGTTCGCCACGCTCGGCGACGTGCCGCCGGGCGACTACTACGCCCAGGCGGTGATGAACGTCTACACCCAGGTCCACCGCGCCGATGGACACACCATCTGGGTCCACCTGGACCAGTGGGAAGGCCAGCAGTACGGCGATTCGCCCGGCAACCTCGTCAGCGGCATCGCGCGCGTGCATGTCGGCAAGGGATCGACATCCCCGACGCACCTGTCGCTCACCACGGTGCTTCCCCCGATACAGGTGCCGGCGGACACCAAGTGGATCAAGCACATCAAGATTCAGAGCGCCTTACTGACGAAATTCTGGGGACATCCGATGTACCTCGGGGCCGTCGTGCTGCTGCCGAAGGGCTACGACGAGCATCCCGACGTGTCGTACCCGGTGGACTACGAGCAGGATCACTTCAGCCTCGCGCCGCCGTACCATTTTCAGGAAGAAGCCGCCCAGCCCGCCGACTCCAACGTCGTTGGGCATCGCGCGTGGGTGGTGAACCTACGCCGCGTGGAAGGCTACAAGCTGTATCGGGATTGGACGTCCGACGATTTTCCGCGGATGCTGATGGTGACGTTCCTGCACCCGACTCCGTATTTCGATGATTCGTATGCGGTGAACTCGGCGAACGACGGCCCATACGGCGACGCGATCATGACGGAGCTCATTCCGTACATCGAATCCCACTTTCGGATCATTCACCAACCGTATGCCCGCGTGTTGTCGGGCGGTTCGACGGGCGGATGGGAGTCGCTCGCGCTCCAGGTCTATCATCCCGACTTCTTCGGCGGCGCCTGGGTCTACTACCCGGATCCGATCGACTTTCACCAGTGGGCGCTGATCGACATCTACAAGGACCCGAACGCGTTCACGCCGCCTAACGCGAAATGGGTGCTGCCCGAGCGGCCGATGTTCCGCAGCACCGACGGTCAGGTCCTCATCACCGAGCGGCAGTTGAGCCAGCTCGAGGCCGTGCTCGGCTCCCACGGGCGATCGGCCGAGCAGCAGGAAGCGTGGGAGGCCGTGTACGGTCCGGTTGGCGAAGACGGGTATCCAAAACCCCTGTGGGACAAGGCCACGGGCGCGATCGATCACAGCGTCGCCGAGTACATGCGCGACCACGGCTTCGATCTCACCGCGTACATGCAGGCGCACTGGTCGACGATCGGTCCGCAGCTCGTCGGCAAGCTGCACTTCTACGCCGGCGACATGGACAACTTCTACCTCAACATGGCGGTCTACAGGGCGCAGGCATTCCTCGATTCCACGACCAGTCCGCGCGCCGAGGCCACGTTCGAGTACGGACGGCCCATGAAGGGCCACGGCATCCGCCCAACGACCACCGGCGAGATGCTGCGCGCGATGGCGGCGCAGATCGCCAGGAATGCGCCCGGCGGCGCGAGCACCGAAGCCTGGCACTATCGCTGAGCATCGCCCGCTCGTTAGGCGAACACCACTCTTCACGCCACGGAGCTCCCATGGCCGGCGATCTGCGGTTCTTGAAAGGATACGCGTACGGCGCCACCACGCTGGCGGTCGCGCTCTCGATCGTGGCGTTCCGACAGGCGCGCAACGCGAAATTCGACACCATCGATGTCCAACGGATCAACATCGTCGAAGCCGATGGAACGCTGCGCATGACGCTGTCCGGTCACGACAAGCTGCCCGATCCGGTCATTGGCGGGAAATCGTATCCCTTGCGCAGCGGCGACGGCGGCCGCGGC
>DAHUXU010000321.1 GCA_027307005.1 Gemmatimonadota bacterium | reverse complement strand
ACGGGGTGCCTAACGCAGCGTTGGCGGGTCGGGTACGGCTGGCGGCCGGCGAGGCGCTGGCGCTCGCCAGAGGCCTGCGCGCCGGACGCGGGGTGGTGTCTTCGTCTACCAGGGAGAGTTGACGCATATGTCCGTCGTTTCCGCTCGTCCGATGGCCATCTTCCACGAGCACCCGGACTGGTTCCGGCCGTTGTTCGCCGAGTTCGATAGTCGCGGCACGCCGTATGTGCGGCTCGACGCCGCATCGCACCGGTTCGACCCGTCGGAGCGCGAGTCGCCGTATTCGCTGGTGTTCAACCGGGCGAGTCCGTCGGCGTACCTGCGCGGGCACGCACAGTCGCTCTACTACACGCTGCACTGGCTGCGGCACCTGGAGCGCATCGGCGTGCCGACGGTGAACGGCGCCGCAGTGTACGCGCTCGAGCTGTCGAAGGCGACGCAGCTCGACCTGCTGGACGGGTTAGGCATGCCCTATCCGCGCGCCGTGGTGATCAACGATGCGGCCGAGGCGCCGGGCGCGGCAGCGGGGCTCCGGTTCCCGGTGCTGGTCAAGGCCAACGTGGGCGGCAGCGGCGCGGGCATCGTGCGCTACGACACGCCCGAGGCGCGGGCCGGCGAGGCCGCCCGCGGATCGGTAGCGTTAGGCGTTGACGGCACGGCGCTGGTGCAGGAGTCGTGTCCGATGCGCGACGGCCACATCACGCGCGTCGAAACGTTGGGCGGCGACTATCTCTACGCGATCAACGTCTATCCAGCCACCGGCTCCTTCGATTTGTGTCCGGCCGACGCGTGTCAGCGCACCGACGGCGTGGAGCTGGTGCGCGGCGCCTGTGCGATCGATGCGCCCAAGACGGGCATGCGCGTGGAGGCGGCGCATCCGCCGCGCGAGATCATCGGCCAGGTGGAGCGCATCGCGCGCGCGGCCAAGCTGGACGTGGGCGGTATCGAGTATCTCGTCGATGACCGCGATGGCAGGCACTACTTCTACGACATCAACGCGTTGTCCAACTTCGTGGCCGACGCGCCCAACGTCATCGGATTCGATCCGTTCGCGCGGCTGGTGGACTATCTCGAGGTGCGCGCGGGCCTAACGAAGGTGGAGGCGGCGTAATGCGGTATGGCTATTGGCTTCCGGTGTTCGGCGGCTGGCTGCGCAACGTGCCGGACGAGAACATGGACAGCAGTTGGGCCTACGTGAGCCGGTTGGCGCGTCGCAGTGAACAGATCGGCTACGACATCACGCTCATCGCCGAGCTCTTTCTGAACGACATCAAGGGCATCGACGCGCCGGCGCTGGATGCGTGGTCGACGGCGGCGGCGCTGGCGGCGGTGACGGAGCGGCTGGAGCTCATGGTCGCCGTTAGGCCGACGTTCCATTCGCCGGCCATTCTCGCCAAGCAGGCGGCGAGCATCGATCAGATTGCCAACGGGCGGTTGGCGCTCAACGTGGTGTCGAGCTGGTGGTCGGACGAGGCGCGCCGGTATGGGGTGCAGTTCGACCAGCACGACGACCGGTACGCTCGCACCGCGGAGTGGCTGGACGTGCTCGACGGCGCGTGGCACGAGCCCACGTTCTCGTACCACGGCCGGTACTACACCGTGGATGACTTGGTGTTGGAGCCCAAGCCGGCGCGGTCGCCGCGCCCAACGATCTATGCGGGCGGCGAATCGGAAGCGGCCAAGACGCTCATCGCGCGCGCATGCGATGCATACGTGATGCACGGCGATCCGGCCGAGCGCATCGCGCTTAAGATCGCCGACATGAAGCAACGTCGTGAAGCGGTCAGCGCGGAGCCGATGACGTACGGGATGGCGGCGTACTTCATCGTCCGTGACACGGAGGCGGAAGCGCAGCGCGAGATGGAGCGCATCACCAACGTGTCGCCGGGATCGCCGGGCTACAGCAACTACCAGGATTGGATCTCGAACACGAAGCTCGAGCAGCAGGTGAGTCTCGAGGACTATTCGGTGTCTAACCGAGGGCTTCGGGCGGGACTTGTCGGGACGGCGGAGCAGGTAGCGGAGCGGATCATCGATCTCGAGAAGGCGGGGCTCAACTTGCTGCTGCTGCAGTGCAGCCCGCAGTTCGAGGAGATGGAGCGGTTCGCCGAGCAGGTGATGCCGCTGGTGGAGCAGGAGCGGACCGCGGCGAGCCGGGCCACCTGACGCTCGATCACCGCGGTACAGTCGGTTGACACACAATCTGAGGATTTGCGCCCGCCCCGCGGGCGCTTTTGTTGTGTTTCCCAACTTGATACGGTGGTGAGAGCCGATCCCGCGGCAGTCAGGGGACTAATGGAAGCCAGCTTCCCCCTCTACGGTGCTATCGGTCTGATCATGGCGGCCCTCATGCTGGTCGCCGCTGGCTATGCGACGCTCGGAACCGGTGTGTTGCACAGGTGGACAGGTTGGTTTGCGTACCTGGCTGCACTTGCCAACCTCCTAGTTGCTCCCTCGATCCTTGGCGGC
>DAHUXU010000283.1 GCA_027307005.1 Gemmatimonadota bacterium | reverse complement strand
GGGGGATGGATCGGCGGCGACGATTTCCGCGACGCGGCCACCGGTCCGTTCCGCGCGCTCCTCGACCGCATCGGGGCGCGGTCCCGGACGGACGATCGGCGGACCATCGCCGGCTCGTTCGCGCTCCACTTCGGTTGGACGTCAGCCATGGTGATCGCCCCGTATCTGCGATTCGGCTGCGTTCCCGACTGCGCCTTGGAGAACATCGCGGTGCGGTTCAACCGCTCGGCGTACGTGGATGCCACGGCGGTGTACGAAGCGCGAGGCACGGTGGCGGCGGCGCATCCGTCGGCAGATCACGCATCGATGCGAGTGGTGCCGGACGATGCGGCGTTGCTTCGCACACTGCGCGACGGGCTGGCGGCGCAAGCGGCGCCGGTGGTCGACGCGTTGTATCGCTGGTCCGGGTTTGCGGAGCGAGCGAGTTGGGGCGTGCTCACGTCGCTCTGGGCGACGCACGTCATCGCCTTCTGGCCGGACCACAATGATCAGCGGCCTCTCGCGCGATGGCTCGACGCGTTCTTTTCCGGCGACGATGTGGTAGCCGAGATGCGGACCGAGATCACGCCGGTCGCATCGGGCGCGGCCGTGCATCTGCATCTGCGCCGCGCGAGCTGCTGTCGCTTCTACCTCGTTCCGGCCGGCGGGCTGTGCGCGAGCTGTCCGTTGGGCGGAGGGCCGTGAGCCGTCCGGGCCGGGCGGACCGCTAAGCAGCCCAACTACCCGTTAGGCAGCGCCCTCGCCTGGTGGACCGCGTTTGCGTATAGCGTAGGACGTTGTTGTCGTTCATGCAGACGGCGCTGTCGCCGAGCAGGACAGGCTCAGGAGCAGCAGTCGGCTGGGTGCCGCTGCCGAATACCTGCGAGTCCTTCCTTGGCGATGATCGGCGCCATAGCCAGCGCGGAAAGCGGGTCGGCCCACCACCAGCCGAACAGCGCGTTGAGTGCGACGCCGGCGAGGGCAATGATGGACAGCCCGGCGCAGAGCGATGTCTGAGCTGCTTCGCTGCCTAACGAGCGGCTCTCGAGCGCACGCGCCACGCGGCGTTTGGCGCGCGCCAGCAGCGCATCACGATGGCGGACGCCGCGAGCACGGCGATGCCGATCAGTGTGCGATCGGGGCACTGCGCGGCGACGCTGGCTATGACTTCGATCACGCTGTCGAATCCGAACCCGACGAGGGCGACGCTCCCGGCGAGCAGGCCCGCGAGAAGCGATACGGCGGCTTCCACGATGTTGTACGAGAGCGTTGCGTAATTGAGCCACAGGCCGCGGCGAACCAGCGTCACTCGTGCGTCGTCTGTCATCGCGTTAGGCTCACATGCAGCTCCCGGAGGCCGCTCAGCTCGGGCGCCACTGCCTAACGCGCCGGCTTGCCGGTCGCGAGCAGCGGGACGGCAAACAGGATGAGCACGACGACATCCACGCCGGCGTTGAACCACACGCCAAAGCGCACCGAAAATGCCGCTTCCACCAGAAGCCAAACCGCGATGCCGAGCAGGAGCGACCGCGTGAGCTCGAGGTCCCGTCGTCTCAATGCGATGCGTCCCACCAACAGCAGCGTCGTGCCCCAACCGATCATGATGGCGCCGTAAATCGCGCTCTCCCACGGCAGCAGCACCGTCCGAGCTACCGGTAGTACACGCAGGCCGACAAACGCGAATACGATGCCCCAAAGCACGAGGATGATCGAAACCGTCGTAAACCACGACAGCGACCGGGTCGATTTCATGAGACGCTCACGAAGAAGGTAGAAACGTTCAGGCGCCAATCGCCCGGCGTTACAGGCGTAGTCGCCGCAGCAACTGCGCATTGATGGCGACGATGATCGTGCTGAGCGACATGAGTACCGGGCCGGCTGCCGGACTCCGTACAATACCCTTCCACGCCATGGCACCGGCGGCGAACGGAATCGCCACGATGTTGTATCCCGCCGCCCGCCTCAGCCATCGTCGTGCCGAGTGGTGATCGCGGCCCCAGCGATGACGGCGCCGACCATGGCGGCGCCTAACGTGAGCCACGGCTTCCGCTTCGCGACCCACAGCTCGACGCTCGATGCGCGCGACCGGTCGTCGAATCGGCCGTGCGCGGCGAAATCGCTGGACACCGGATGCCAGAGGTTGTCGGGGCGATCCGGTTCTGCCGGCGTCCGGGTTTCCTCGGCCGCATAGCCGCTCCTGCCGAGATCGCGGTCGATGTACGCCGGCACGAGCTTCTCGCCGACCACCGCTTTGATCGTGGACCAGCTCACGAGGAACTCGCGACCCACGTCGTGCCGAACGGCATGGTGCACGGCATCGGCGCCGACCTCGGGTTGATAGATCGGCGGCACCGGTTGGGGCTGCCGGGGCAGCCGGTTCTTCGCCCAATCGAACTGCGGCGTATTCATCGCCGGCATCTGCCAGCGTGCCGTGAACGTACCCGAGGTAGGTGACCTCGGTCACGCGGCGAAACTCTGCCGCGCTCATCTGCTTGATCGGCGAGTAGACCGACACCATGGCGTTGTTGATCCAGACGTCGATCGGGCCGAGCTCCGCCTCGACGCGCGCGGCGGCTGCTTCGACGGCGTCGGCGTCGGCGACGTCCAACGGAAGCATCAGCGCGCGTCCGCCGAGCGACTCGACCTCGAAGGCCGTCTGCTCGAGGCGCTCGCGGCCGCGCGCGATGAGCCCGATGGCCGCGCCGTCGCGCGCAAACCGTCGGACGATCGCCCTGCCTAACCCTGCCGACGCACCGGTGACGACGATGACTTCTTTCATGGCCCTCCTCGGTCCAGAGCGCGCTTCAGGACGTCTGCCAGGTGCAGCGGCCGTCGGTTGGTGGTCCGCACCATCTGCTCCCGGCAGCGGTACACATCGGCGATGATGAGCGTATCATCGTCCGCGTGGCGCACCGCGGGCAAGAGCAGCCGTTCGGCGCAGGCGATCGACGCGCGATAATGTGCGCCCCGCTCGTAGCCGAACGCACCTGCCATGCCGCATCAGCCTGCATCGAGCGCCAGGAGAGGAAACGCGTCCCCCTTGTCGATCGCGCGAATGTGTAGCACTTTGGCGTTAGCGCCCGAGTGCGCGATTCGAGCCGAGCGTGCATCGTGGATTCGCGCATGTAGGGCCTCGAGTGCAGAGGCACCCGATGGCCGGCAATAATAGGCGGATGCTTCCCGATGAGGCGGAAAAGCTCCTGACGGAGCTGTGGCTTCGCCTGTTGACGAGCGACGCGCCAGAACCATCGCGTCGTGAGCTGGCCGACTGTACGCGCCCGGTGTGCGAAATCGCGCGCGCCGCCGGACTGCTTCCCGAAGAATTGATCGTGGCCGTAAAGAGGAGTTGGGGCTCGCGCCACGAGCTGCGGCGGCCCGGTCAACGCCGTCGCCTGGAAGAAGTGCTCGCCGATGTCGTCACGGCGTGCATCGACGAGTTCTATCGCGTCGAGCCGCGCGCTGCGTTGGAGCCTGCGCGCCGCGATGCGCCACGGCGGCGTTAGGCATCTCGACGCGCGATCAGTCGTTGCCTGCGCGCGCCGCCGACTGCAACGACAGCGTGAAGGCGGACCCTCCGCCTTCCGTGCTCCGAACACGGAGATCGCCGCCCATGCCGCGGTGGCGCGCGATCCGTGGGGCACGACGCTGCGCGTGCGGGTGCGGGGCGGGTCGCCGTAGGGGAAGGATCGCGGGGGCTTGTCTAATCAAAAAATGTTGATATAATACGGTGTGCCCACGACGGCCTCGACTGCTGACATTCGCCGGTCCGCCCGGCTGTTCCACGCGCTTTCGGACGAGACGCGGGTGGCGCTCATCGCGATGCTGCGCGATGGCGAGCGCTGCGTGTGCGAGCTGCAGGATGCGTTAGGCGCGGCCCAGTCGCGGCTCTCGTTCCATCTCAAGGTGCTCAAGGACGCGGGATTGGTGCACGACCGGAAGGACGGCCGCTGGGTCTACTACTCGTTGCGTCGCGACGCGTTCGTCGAGATGGAACACGCCGTGGCCGGACTCACGCCGCGGCGCCGCGCGATGCCGGTGCGTCAGGCGTCCGGGTGCTGCAACTAATCGAGGCATCGTCGTGATCAATACATCAACATTTTTTGATTAACAGGAGGGCGCTATGACCGACAACGATGGCAATGGACCCGTGGACGCCGACAGACTGCGCGACGTCGTGCGAGAACGCTATGGCAGCATCGCGAGACAGGTGGCTCGAGGAGAGAGCGGTGTGTCCTGCTGCGAGCCGTCGAGCTCGGCAGGCTGCTGCGGCACGACGCGCCAGTCGTGCGATCCCATCAGTGCGAATCTGTACGATGACGCGCAGCTCGCGGGGCTCCCGGCGGAGGCGCTGGTCGCCTCGCTCGGCTGCGGGAATCCGACCGCGCTGGCCGAGCTGCACGAGGGCGATGTGGTGCTCGATCTGGGTTCGGGCGGCGGCATCGACGTGCTGCTCTCGGCGAAGCGCGTCGGCCTAACCGGGAAGGTGTACGGGTTGGACATGACGGACGAGATGCTAGCGCTGGCGCTCGAGAACGCGGCGAACGCGGGCGTCTCGAACGTCGAGTTTCTCAAGGGCCATATCGAGGCGATCCCGCTCCCATCCAACCGCGTCGATGTGGTGATCTCGAATTGCGTCATCAACCTGTCGGGCGACAAGCGCGCCGTGCTCGCCGAGTCGTTCCGCGTGCTCAAGCCCGGCGGCCGATTCGCGGTCAGCGACGTCGTGGTGCGCGGCGGGCTGCCCGATGCGGTGCGGGCGAGCCTGCCGCTCTGGACGGGGTGTGTGGCCGGCGCACTGGACGAGCAGCAGTTCGTCGACCTCCTAACGGAAGTCGGCTTCGAGAACGCGAGCATCGAGCCGGCGCGCGTATACTCGCGCGACGATGCAGCCGCGCTGCTCGACGGCACGGGTCTCGATGTCGGCCTTGCCGATCAGGTCGCGGGGCGGATAATGAGTGGATTCGTACGTGCGACGAAACCCAGGACAATACGATGACGACTTCGACTGCTGCCGGCACAGCCTCCACTCGCCTGGCGACGCAGGACGACGCGGGCGCAGTTCTCCGCGTCTTCATGAGCGTAGGTACCAGAAACTCGTGCACCCCTACGCGCTGCCTAACGCTCGCCGCGCGCCTGGCCGGGCATCGACGACGCCGGCA
The DNA here is from genome assembly GCA_027307005.1 of Gemmatimonadota bacterium. GTDB lineage: Bacteria > Gemmatimonadota > Gemmatimonadetes > Gemmatimonadales > Gemmatimonadaceae > JADGGM01. The sequence continues at coordinate 761 of DAHUXU010000283.1, read as the reverse complement.
GCACGATGAGCTGTCCCCACATCATCGGCAGGTGCGCGGGAATCGAGCACAGGAACCGGAAGACACCGGCTCGTTTGGCGACGTAGCTCGCCATGGTCGTCTTCTGCGGCGGCAGCGACACCGCCATGTCCGGCAGGACGAATGAGTGTACGTCATCCTCGGGATTGATGAGGACGAAATGGATGGTGTCGCCCTCGACGACGGTCACCGACGATGGAGAGAACGCATACACTTCCTTGCCATCCAGCACGCCTCCCTTCGCGAAGTCTGCCTGGAGGAACGGCAGCACGCGCTGATCCTCGCGGACGAGCAACGGAACGGTCGTGATCGTGACCGTGCGGGTCACCGGTGTGTAGCCGGGTCCGGCCGGCATGGTGTGCCCGCCGGTGCAAGCGGCGCCCGACACGAGCAGCGCAGCGACGAAAGTGACGCACGTTAGGCGCATGAAACGGCTCCGCTGATGTGGAGCATGGGTCCAATGGGCAACCCGCAGTCGTGAGCGTATAGTATCGTACTCGTCGGCTGCTGTCTGATGCTCCCCAGTCGGCCTTCACCAAACCATCGGGGAGCAGCCGCTAGAGGGCAGTGGTAGAGCGAGACTTGCATCGGGAGCCCGGTCCGTTGGAGGTGAGGAGATGCGCATCGGAATTCTTGGTTCGGGGCTCATGGGCGGCAAGCTCGGCACCATCTTCGCCCGCGCCGGTCATCGCGTCGTGTTCAGTTATGCGCGGCATGCGGCCAAGCTCGACCGGCTCGCCCGC
>DAHUXU010000273.1 GCA_027307005.1 Gemmatimonadota bacterium | reverse complement strand
CGATCACCACATCGCGCGCGCCCTGCAGGGCGAGCAACGTGGCCGTGCCGTTCGTCGTCGTGAACAGCACGGTCTTGCCGTCCACGGCCTCGCGCGTCATCTCCCGCGGCGAGTTGCCAAGATCGAATCCCGGGATCGGCTGCATCTTCCGCTCTCCCGCCGTGCGCACGTCGGCGCGCTCGAGCTGCTTGGCGCGCGTCATCACGGCATCGGCGCTTTCCAGAGGTACCACGTTGCGTGCGCCGTTGGCAAGCGCCGTCGCGATCGTGGTCGACGCCCGCAGCACGTCGATCACCGCAACCACCCGTCCCGTCACCGTCGCCGGCGCCAGCATCGACGGCCCGAACAACACATCGATTCGCATCTCAAGGCTCCCGCAACAGCGACGCCTCACGCTCGAGAAACTTGGTGTCCACCTGGCCGGCCTGAAACGCCGCGTTCTGCATCACACGCGCGAGAAACGGAATGGTCGTCGTCACGCCTTCCAGCACGAAACTCTCGAGGGCCACCTGCACCCGCTTCACCGCTTCGGCGCGATCGCGCCCCTGACAGATGAGCTTCGCCAGCAACGAGTCGTAGAACGGCGGCACGGTGTAGCCGGCGTAGACGTGCGAGTCGATCCGCACGCCCGGTCCGCCGGGCGGATGGAACACGTCGATGCGACCGGGCGACGGTTGGAAATTGCGCGACGGATCCTCCGCATTCACACGCACCTCGATCACGTGTCCGCGCAGCGGCGGCAGCTCGGCAATCGACAACGGCTCCCCCGCGGCCACGCGCAGCTGCTCCTTCACCAGATCCACGCCCGTGAGCATTTCGGTGACGCCGTGCTCGACCTGGATGCGCGTGTTCATTTCCATGAAGTAGTACGAACCGTCTTCGTCGAGCAGCATCTCGATCGTGCCGGCGCCGACGTAATCGATGGCTTTCGCGCCGCGGACGGCATCGTGTCCCATCCGCTCCCGTAAGGCAGGCCCAACGGCGGGGCTCGGCGCTTCCTCGATCAACTTCTGATGGCGGCGCTGCACGGAACAATCGCGTTCGCCTAAATGAATCACCCGGCCGTGCTTGTCGCCCACGATCTGGAACTCGATGTGCCGAGGTCGCGAGAGATACTTCTCGACGTACACGTCGCCTGAGCCGAACGCGGACAGCGCTTCGGACCGCGCGAGTTGGAACGCGCGCGAGAAATCCTCGGGGTCGTTCGCCACGCGCATGCCCTTCCCGCCGCCGCCCGCCGCCGCCTTGATGATCACCGGGAATCCGATGTCGCGCGCGAAGCCGAGCGCTTCGTCCGCATCTTCGATCGGACCCGGCGTGCCCGGAACGATGGGCACGCCCACCGCGGCCATGGCCTTGCGCGCGGCCGCTTTGTCCCCCATCACGCGAATCTGCTCGGCCGTCGGTCCGATGAACGCGATGTTCGACGCGGCGCACGTCTCCGCGAACTCGGCGTTCTCGGCGAGGAATCCATAGCCGGGATGGATCGCGTCCGCGCCGGGGATCTCGGCCGCCGCGATGAGCCGCGGAATCTTGAGGTACGAGTCGCGCGCCGGCGGCGGCCCGATACAGACGTCGTCATCGGCGAAGCGCACGTGCAGCGACTCGCGGTCCGCCTCCGAATAGACGGCCACCGTCTGGACGCCTAACTCACGACACGCGCGAATCACCCGCAGCGCAATCTCGCCGCGATTCGCGATCAATACTTTCTTGAACATGCGCGACGGTCAGGGAACCGGGGGTCGGGACGCCCGCCGGGCCTCACGACGTGATGTCGCTCTGGAGCGCATCCCAGCTCTTGTCGCTCGAGCCCTCGACGCCCTGGACGCGCAATGCGAATTCGCTCGGGTTGGTCGCGAAGAACATCGCGCTCTCGTACGAAATCGCTTTCTTCCTGTACCACTGCATCAGCGATTGGTCGAAACTCTGCATGCCGTATTGCACCGTGCCTTCCCTGATCAGGTCCGGAATGTTGAGCGACTTCGTCATGTCGCGGATCTGATCGCGAACGGCCGCGGTGTTGATGAGGATCTCGCACGCCGGCACCCGCCCCGGCTTGTCGGCGCGCGGCACCAGGCGCAGCGACACCACCGCCGACAGCGCGCTCGCCAGCATGAACCGGACTTCGTTCTGCTGGTGCGGCGCATAGAACGACAACACCCGGCTGATGGTCTGCGTCGCGTCCGTCGTATGCAGCGTCGAGAAGACGAGGTGTCCCGTGTCGGCGGCTTTGAGCGCGACCTCGAGCGTCTCGATGTCGCGAATCTCGCCGATGAGAATCACGTCGGGATCCTGTCGCAGCACCCGGCGCAGCGCCGCCGCGAAGCTTCCCGTGTCGGCGCCGACTTCGCGCTGATTGATGCTCGAGTTGATGTCCCGGTGCAGGAACTCGATCGGATCTTCGATCGTGATCACGTTCGCGTGGCGCTTCTCGTTGATGTGCTGGATCATCGCGGCGAGCGCCGTCGACTTTCCGGAGCCGGTGATTCCCGTCACGAGCACGAGGCCGCGCGGCCGCAGCGAGATGTCCGAAATGATCTGCGGCAGATTCAGCTCTTCGATCGTGCGCACCTGATACGGCACCGACCGCAGCGCGTACGCAATCGTGCCGCGCTGTTGGTACACGTTCACACGAAAGCGTCCGATGCCGGGAACCCCGATCGCGAAGTCGGCTTCCTTGTGCTCCGCGAAATCCTTCACCTGCTTGGGCGTCATGATCTGCTCGGCGAGCGCCTTCAGCTCCTCCGGTCTCAGCGGCGGCACATCGAGCGAGCCCAAGTCACCGTTCACGCGCAGCACCGGCGGACGCCCGACTTTGAGGTGCAGGTCGGACGCGTTCTGCTGAATCATCCGCTGCAGGACCGCCTTGAAGTTGAATGCCGGCGCCTGTTGGGCAGGCGCGTTCGGGGATTCGGACGCGCTCGAAACCGCGGGGTTAGCCATTGGGGTCGATCCGGAAGAGGACCTGTCCGTACTCCACCGGGTGCGCATCGCTGACGAGCACTTCGCGCACGATGCCGGCGTACTCGGACTCGATCTCGTTCATGATCTTCATCGCCTCGATGATGCAGAGGATTTCGCCCTTGGCGATGCGCGATCCTTCGCTGACGTACGCCGCCGCGCCGGGCTCCGGCGAGCGATAGAACGTTCCGACCATCGGCGACTTGACCTCGAGCAATTTCGGCTTCGACGGCTCGGCAGGCGCCGACGCGGCGTCGGGTGTGGTCGAAACGCCGTCGGCGGGAGTCAGGCGAGAAGCGGGAAGCGGCGCCGGCATCAACGCCGGCGCCGTCATCGGCACGGCCACCTGAACCGGCGCCGCGGCTGTCGCGAGCCCTACGCCCCGCTGCTGCGGCGTCTTCGAGATGCGGATCTTCATGCCCTTGTCGGACGAGATCTCGATCGAATCTACCGAAGACCCGTCGAGCAACTCGACGAGCTTCTTCACGTAGCGCAGGTCAATCATAGGTGTGTCAGAGATGACTCCCTCCCGACGTCAGCCGACTTCGAGGAGCTCGCGCGAAAATGTCGTGAGAATTGTCGCGCTGTCACGGCCGAGTACCACGTCATCTTCCACGCGAACTCCGCCCCACCCAGCGCGATACACTCCCGGCTCGATCGTGACGACGGCGCGCTCGGGGAGCACCGCCTCCGTCGTCCGCGCCAACCGCGGTGCTTCGTGCACTTCGATTCCAATTCCGTGTCCGAGGCTGTGACCGAACGCCTCGCCCCAACCGCGCTCCTCAATGTAGCGTCGAGCCAACGCATCGGCATCCTTGCCGGTCATGCCGGCGCGGACGAGAGCCGACGCCCGTTCGTTGGCCGTGCGAACGATGTCGTGCACATCGCGTTGCTCCGGCGTCGCGCGGCCAACGATGACCGTCCGCGTGATGTCGGAGCAATAGCCGTCCACTATGGCACCGAAATCAATGAGAAGGAAGTCGCCCGCGCGAACTTGCCGGGTGCCGGCTCGAGCGTGCGGAAGCGCCGATCGTTCACCCGAGGCGACGATCGTCTCGAACGGGAAGCCGGTGCTGCCCGCATCGCGCAGCGCCAGCTCGAGCGCGCCGGCGATCTCGAGCTCCGTCTGTCCTGCACGCACTCCGGCCAATGTTCGCTCGAGCGCGCGCTCTGCGACGCGTGCGGCCGACGCGATACTCTCGATCTCGCCCGCGTCTTTCTGCTCGCGCAGCGTCTCGACGAGATCCGTCGTTGCGCGCCACTGCCACCGGGCACCGGCATTCAACAATCGCTCGAAATCGCGGTGCACCAGATACGCCGACTCGAATCCCACGACGTCCAGACCGGTCATGTCGGCCATCTGCCGCCAGACGCCGGTCCATAGGCTCTGCGCTTCTATGGCGACGCGCGCCAGGTCGCCCACTTCTTCCTGGACTTGTGTTGCGTAACGAAAGTCGGTGACGAGCAGCAGGTCCCGCTCCGACACCACGACCATCGCGCTCGAGCCGGAGAATCCGGTCAGGTACCGGATGTTAGGCAGGCTCGTGATCAGCAGGCCATCGAGGTGCGCTGCGCGCAGCGCGGCGGCGAGCGCCGCCACGCGCGCGGACCGGCGGTCACTCACGCTCGAGGGAGGCGACGATCCCGCGGAGCGCGAGCTCGTAGCCGCGCGCGCCGAATCCGCACACCAACGCGAGGGCGCTCGGGGCGAGCATCGACTGCCGACGCTCCGGTTCGCGCGCGAAGATGTTGCTCAAGTGCACTTCGACGAACGGCACCTGCACGGCGGCGAACGCATCGCGGATGGCGAGGCTGCTGTGGCTGTACGCGCCGGCATTGATGAGCGCGCCATCGACGCGGCCGCGCAGCGATTGAATCACATCCACCAACTCGCCTTCTCCGTTCCGTTGGGCGAATTCCAATTCCACGTGCAAGTCGCGCGCGACGTCGCGCAGATGCTGTTCGATCTCGTCCAGCGATTGGCGTCCGTACAGCTCCGGTTCTCGAACGCCGAGGAGATTGAGATTCGGTCCGTTGAGGACGGCGATGCGCACTACTTCTTCAGGCCCTCGAGCCATTGATGAAAGAGCTCGAGGTCGGCGTCGTCGCCGCGGCGCGCCGCGGGCGGGCTGGCAGCGGGGGCGGACGCGCTCTCGGCGGCGCCCTCTGGCTCCGCATCGCGCGGGGCGAAGAATTCGTCGAAGGTTTGCGGGGTGCTCTCGTGCGCGCCGCCGCCGAAGACGTCGTCCAGCGACAGGTCGTCGGCCGCGGCCCGCGCCGCGCGGCCGCCGCCGTTCGGCATCCCGGCCTCGGCGCCGAACGCCCCGGCGAGGGTGGCCGCCGCCTGCTCGTCGGCCGGAGACGCGTTCCGGTCCTGGAACAGCTCGGCGAACGACAGCACGCGGTTAGGCGTGAACGCGGGCGCCGGCTCCGCCGCGGCCGGCTCCGCCGCGACCGGCTCCGGGGGCGCCTCGGGCGCCTCTGCCGCGACATCGCGTTCGGTCGCCGGCGTCGCGGCCGCCGTCTCGTGCTCGGCAGGCGCGAAGTCGGCGATGCTCGCTTCGTCCGCCGCCGGCGCCGTCCAATCGGCCGATGCCAGCGACTCGATGGGCGGCTCCTCGGAAGCAACCTCGGCCCCGGACGACATCGGTGCGGCCGCTTCGTTAGGCGACGCGCCGGCGGCGGCATCGACCGCGGCGACCTCGACCACCGGCGCAGGCGCCTCCACCGGCGCAGGCGCCTCCACCGGCTCGCTCTCGTTAGGCGATGCGGCGGCAGCCGGAGGCGCGACGGCCTCCGCGTCTAACGGCGGCAGTTCCTCCGGCGCGGCCGGCGTCACCGTCGGCGCCGGCACCGCCGCGAGGTCGGTCTCCGTGCGCACGCCCGGCGGCCGGCGGTTCGCGAAACGCCCGAAGAACGCGCGCACTGTGCGCTCCACCGCCGCCGCCGGCGCGGGCTGCTCCAATCGCGCGATGCGATTCAGCAGCGACATGTCCCCCGGCCGCTGCGCCAGCAACAACCGATAGATGTCGAGCGCTTGCTCGCGATGTCCTTGCTGCAAGTACAGCTCGGCCATCGTCTCCGTGATGAACGCCGCGGGCAACGGCTCGTCGTGCGACGACGACTCAACCTGGGCGTGCGACGAGGCGCCCGCCGCAGGCGCCTCGCGCTCCGACGCATTCTGAACCGGCTCCGCGGCATCCGCCGGCGCGTCGAGCACCGGCGGCTCGAGCGGCGGCAACGCGTCGGTTTCACCAAACGACGACAGCACGTCGTAGTCGAAGTCGAGATCCTTCTTGGCCGGCGCCTCTGGGGTCGTCGCCGAAGCTGATTCTTTGTCAGGCGCCGGGGGCTGCGCGGGTGCGGCGCTCGCCTCCGGATTGATGTCGCCCCACCCGATGGGCTCACCGGCGGGCGATGCCGGCGTGCTCTCGGCCGGCGCCTCCAGCTCCCGCAGGAGCGCCTCCACCTCTTCGTTCTGCGGATCGACTTCGAGCAGCCGCTTGTACCAGCCCAGCGCACCGCTGACGTCGCCTTTGGCGCGCGCGATGTCGCCTAACTGACGAAGGCCGATCCGGTTTTCGGGATCGAGCCCGAGCGCCGTCTGGAAGGTGCTCCGCGCCTCATCCAATTGGCCCGTCTCGTACAACGCCTGCCCCAGCACGATGTAGCCGCTGATGTACGTCGGCTGCAGCGGCACGTGCGCGCGACAAATCTCGATCGCGGTGTCCAGTTCACCCCGCTTCCGATATTCGTTTGCGAGACGCGCGAACACGCGCCGCGGATTCTCGGCGAATTGCTTGAGGAGGTCGTCGATCAGCGCGGAACTGGCCATTCAAAGCCCTCGGGAATGGCGCCCAGGCAGGCGGTTAGAGGCGGCTCAAGATACAACTCAGTGACGATTCAAGTCAATCGGAAGTGACACGCTGTCTTGCTTTTACGCCGCCGCCGCCGGTAGATTTCGCGGTTCGCGGAGGGCACGTCGAGCGACCCCTTGCCCGCGAGCCTTCCCCCTTGTTCGACACGGAGTGACTTCTCGTGCTGCATGTCTTTCGGGCGCACGCCAAGTGGATTTGGTACCTGGTCATCCCCGCCTTTCTGATCTGGTTCGTCTATATCGGCCAATCGGGACTGGGGGATCAAGGCCCAGTCACCCCGAGCACCACCATCGCCAAGATCAACGGCACCGACGTTACCTACCGCGATTGGCTCCAGCTGCGCGAGCAGGCGATCCAGCGCGCCCAACAACAGACATCCGGACAGTTGTCGCTCGATGACGAACAGCGCATCGAGGACGACGCGTTCAACGACATGGTGAACAACATCCTGCTGCAGCAGGAGTACAAGAAGCGCGACATCACCGTGTCCGACCAGGAAATTCAGCAGGCCGCCCTCGAAGAGCCGCCTCCGCAGATTCTGCAGGACCCGCAATTCCAAACCGACGGACAGTTCGATCTCAACAAGTATCGCCGCTACCTCTCGAGCCCCATCGCGAAAGAATCAGGTATTCGCTTGCAGCTCGAGCAGTATTATCGCGGCGAGCTGCCGCGCGAGAAGCTGTTCGAGCAGATCGCGTCGCAAGTGTACGTGACCGATGCCCAGCTCTGGCGCGCGTGGCAGGACACGCACGACTCGGCGCAGATCTCGTACGTCCGCTTCGACCCGAGCAGCATTCCCGACTCCGCCGTGCACGTGAGCGCCGCCGAGATCCAGCAGTACTTCGACCAACACAAGGCCGACTTCGCCGACCGCCCCGGACACGCGATCGTGACGCTCGCGATCATTCCGCGCCCGATCACCAAGGCGGACACGGATCGCGTGTACCAGCACGCGCTCGAGCTGCGCAAGGAAATTCTGGCCGGCGCCAAGTTCGAGGACGTCGCCAAGCGCGAGTC
>DAHUXU010000248.1 GCA_027307005.1 Gemmatimonadota bacterium | reverse complement strand
CGTTAGGCGATCGATCCCATCCAGGGCGTGGCGCACGTGAAACGTCGGGTCGTGCGCGAACGGGCGCTCGCGCTCGAACCACGACAGGAGTTGCCGCGCGTCGTGCAGCGCCGCCGTTTGGTCGATCTCATCATCGAGCGTGTCGGCCGTCGCTTCCTCGAGCGCGCCGGTATAGCTGCGTAGCGCCGCGCTGTGCGCCCGCACCGCTGCGGCGTCGAACGCGCCGTACATCCCATCCAGCTCGCGCCGCCCCGCGCGCGTCGCTTCGACTGGATCGATCCGGAATCGAAGGTCGAGATACGCCTCGAAGACCTGCGCGAGCGGCGGCGTCACGCCCGCGCCGGCTGGCTCCGATACGCGGACACCAGCGTCTCGATCTCGACGTCGCTCAACACGCGGCTCACACGCTTGGCGGCCTCGAACACGTGCTGGCACAGCCCGGCGTCCGACGCGTCATGGCCGTGCTCCTCGAGCCAGTATTTCACGTTCGACAGCCCCGACACGTGCGAGATCTCGATCCGTTGCGCAAGGCCGAAGTCGCCCGCCGGCACGCCGGAATAGATGCGGTCCGCCAGCCACGCATGTCCCTTGCGGCGCGCCTTGATGATCGCCGCCGCATGCACGCCCGTCCCGGTGCGGAATGCATCGTCGCCTAACACAGGGTAGCTCGGCGGGATCGGCACGCCGCACGCGCGCGACGCCAGTCGCGAGTACTCCGGCAGCCGGCTCAGCTCGTGCGGGTGCGCGCCGAGCAGCCGCAGATTGATCAACAACAGATCCATCTCCGTGTTGCCCACGCGCTCGCCGATGCCTAACGCAGTCCCGTGCACGCGATCCACCCCCGCCTCGATCGCCGCGAAGCAGTTGGCCAACCCGAGCCCGCGGTCGCGATGCCCGTGCCAGTCCAGCTTCACCGCTTCACCGCTCGGCGCGATGATCTCGTCGCGAACGAACCGCACCAGCGCGCGCACACCGTCCGGCGTTGCGTGCCCAACGGTGTCCGCCAGACACAACCGGCGGGCGCCCCAGCGAACCGCGTTGCCATAGAGCGCCTTGAGCGTGTCCGGCGCCGCGCGCGTCGTGTCCTTGGTGACGAACATCACCGGCATGCCCTCACGCACCGCGAACGTCACCGCCTCTGCACTCGCCCGCAGCAGGCGATCCAGCGTCCAGTCTTCCGCGTACTGCCGGATCGGCGACGACCCGATGAACGTCGCAGTCTCGATCGCGAGTCCCGTGGCATGTGCGATCTCGACGACAGGCTCGACATCACTCAGCACCGTGCGCGCCGCGCAGTTCGGGGACAACGGAAGTCGCGCATCCACGATCTCGCGCGCCAACGCCAACGTGTCCGCGCGCGCCCGCGGACCGGCGCCCGGCAGCCCGATGTCCACCGCGTCGATGCCCAGTTCGACCATCAGGCGCAGGAGCGCACGCTTGTCATCGATCGACGGATCGGTCACCGACGGACATTGCAGCCCGTCGCGCAGCGTCTCGTCGTCGAGCTCCACCCGGCACGCGCGCCAATCAAAGGCGGCGTCGATCGAGTTCCAGTCGTGGATCAGCTCGCGTTCGTCCATGGTCACCGGTGAAAGACTCCGTCCAACAGGCCGTCTGCGCCAGGTTGCAATATACCCTTGCGCAGACCCGATCCCGAGATCAATTGAAGGCATGCCGCGCCAGTCGACGGTTTACGATCTCTGGATGTCAGCGCCGCTCGCGCACGCGCGCAGCGCACTCCGAGCACGCGACACCGAGATCGTCGCCTCGCAGGTCGCGATCTCCGAAATCGAAGCGCCCACCGGCAACGAACGCCGTCGCGGCGCATGGATCGCCGAGCGATTCCGCGCGATCGGACTGCGCGATGTTCGCGTCGACGCCGCCGACAATGTGATCGGCCGCCGCGACGGCGCAGCCGATGTCGCACCCGTCGTCATCTGCGCCCACCTCGACACGGTGTTTCCGCCCGGCACGCCCGTTCAGGTGCGGCGCTCCGGCGCGCGTCTCGTTGGCCCCGGGATCGGCGACAACGGCCGCGGACTCGCCGCCATGCTCGCCTTGGCCGAGGTCATTGACGGAACGGACATGTGCACGCACGCACCGGTGGACTTCGTTGCCACCGTCGGCGAAGAAGGCGCCGGCGACCTCCGCGGCGCCAAGCACCTCTTCGACCACGCCGGCGATGCGCGCGCCGCAATCGCGCTCGATGGCGCCGGCGATGAGCGCATCGTCCACCGCGCCCTGGGCTCCCGCCGCTTCCGGATCACCTACCGCGGTCCGGGTGGCCACAGCTGGACGGCGTTCGGCGTGCCGAACGCGGTGCACGCCGCCGCGCTCGCCGCCGCCAAGCTCGCACGACTCCCCCGGCCGGCGTCGCCGCGCACCACGCTCTCCGTCGGACGGATCGGCGGCGGTATCGCGGTGAACGCGATTCCCGAGGAAGGCTGGCTCGAGGTCGACCTCCGCTCGACGTCGGCGGCAGTCCTCGATCGCTACGAGCACGAAATCCACGCCGCGGCCCGCGCCGCATCCGACGAAGAAAATGGTCGCCGTGCGCGCGGCACACCGCCGCTCACGGAATCGATCGCGCGCATCGGGAATCGGCCCGGCGGCGACACGGACGCCGCTCACCCGTTGGTCGCGCTCGCCATCGACACCACGCGCCTCATCGGCCGCGAGCCCGAGCTGGCCACCGCGTCGACTGACGCCAATGTGCCGATCAGCCGCGGCATCCCTGCGATCGCCATCGGCGCCGGCGGCCGCGGCGGAGATGCCCACACGCCCGCCGAGTGGTTCGACAACACGGACGGACACACCGGACTCGCACGCGCGCTCGCCATCGTGATCGGCGCCGCCGGTCTCGCCACCGCCGCCCACGCCGCGCCGCCCGCCGCCTGACGCGAACGGAGCACCGCCGTCAGTCGCGTTCCAGCCGGACCTCGCTGTGGCTGCCTAACGTCAGCGAGCCGCGCGCGCCCTCGACCACAACCTCGTCGCCAAGCATCGAGTCGTGCAGCAACGACGTCTCGATGCAGCTCTTGGCGCCGATCACGCTGTCCCGAATCGTCGAACCGCTGATGCGCGTTCCCCCTCCGATCGAGACGTTCGGCCCGATGGTCGAGCGCTCGATCACCACCCCGTCTTCGATGTAGACGGGATCGAAAATGCGCACGCCGGGCGCCGGCGCGGGCCGTCGCGCCCGTCCCCGCTCGAGCATCGCGCGGTTCGTTTCCAGCAGCGTGTCGAGCCTGCCCGCGTCGTACCAGCCCTCGACGTCGATCACCTTGATGCGCGATCCGTGATCGATCATGTACTGGAACGCATCCGTCAGGTAATACTCGCCGTTCACCGGCGGCTGCCGCATCACGTAGTCGATCCCCTCGTACAAGCGCTTCCAGTCGCGCACATAGTACAGCCCGATGTTCGCCCGCCGCGAAATCGGCTCGCGCGGCTTCTCCACAATGCGGGTCATGTCTCCCGCTTCGTTAGTCACCACCACCCCGAAGCGCTGGTAGTCCTCGACTTCCTTCACCCAGATGATCCCGTCCGCATCCGTCGTCTTGAGCACCGACAAGTCCGCATCGAAGATCGTGTCCACGAAGATGATCAGCACCGGCTGGTCGACGTACGGCCGCGCCAACGCGATCGCACTCGCCGTTCCGTTCTGCACCTCCTGCTCGATGAACACCGACGGAAAATCGTATTCCTGCTTCGCGAAGGCCTCCACCTTTTCCTTGAGATGCCCGGTGATGTAGATGATCTGCTCGACGCCGCCTAACCGTTGCAGATCGTCCAGGATGTACCCCATCACCGGCTTCCCCGCCACGCGGAGCATCGGCTTCGGCGTGACGTGCGTGTGCGGCCTGAGCCGCGTCCCCTTGCCCGCGAGCGGAATGATCACCTTCATGGCGCGCTCGTTCCCTCCCGCCCGTAGCGGTCCTTGAGTCGCACGACGTCGTCCAGATGCGGCGTCGATGCCTCCAGCACGTCGCAGTCCGTCACCGCTTCCATGTAGTGGATCGTGCCCGGCGTGATGCGGAATGCCTGCCCGGGCTCGAGTCGCATGTCCTCGAGCTCGCCGTCGCCGAGCTTCACCCAATAGAGGAGCTTGCCGGACAACAGGTACACCGTCTCGTCCTGGA
>DAHUXU010000246.1 GCA_027307005.1 Gemmatimonadota bacterium | reverse complement strand
GTCGGGCAGACCGGCATCGACGTACGCCGTCGTCATGCAGATCGGACGCGAATCGTTAGGCACCGTGCGCAGGCTGTTCAGCCTGAGCCAGGCGTGTCCCTCGCGGCACTCGAGCACGCCGGCCAGTTGGGCATCGCAGATCACGCGCTTCTCGGAAAGAATCTGGATGCGCGTTTCGTCCGCGTATTGCAGCAGGTCGCTGATCGAATTCGTCGGCTGCCGGTAGATGGCGGGCGGCAGCTGGGCGATCACCTTGGTGCCCGTGCGGCGACGCCGCGAGATGAGCCCCGCGTCGCGCAGCTTGCGCAGCGCCTCGCGCACCGTCGAGCGGCTGATGCCGTAGTGCGCGCACAGCTCCATCTCGGTGGGCAGCAACCCGCCCACCGGATATGCGCCGGCGCCGATCATGGCGATCAGCTCGTCGGCGATCTGTTGATACCGGGGCACGTCGGCCGAGCCGTCGGCGGGGGCGCGTCCCTGTGGCGCATGGGTGGTCATCGTTCGTCGTCTACGTTAGGCATCGACCATGTCGTGCTGCAAGATCTTGGACAGAAAGTCCCGGGCGCGGTCGGTGTGCGGCTCGTTGAAGAAGGAGGCGGTGTCGCGGTCTTCCAGAATCCTGCCGCGGTCCATGAACAGCACGCGGTCGGCGACGCGGCGCGCGAACGCCATCTCATGGGTCACGATCATCATCGTCATGCCCTGCTCGGCGAGACTGCCCATCACATCCAGCACCTCGGAGATCATTTCCGGATCCAGCGCCGACGTCGGCTCATCGAACAACATGGCGACCGGGTCCATGGCGAGCGCGCGTGCAATCGCCACGCGCTGCTGCTGGCCGCCGGACAGGGCTGCCGGGAACTTGTGCGCATGGTCCGCCAGTCCGACGCGGTCGAGGAGCGCCATGGATCGCTCGGTCGCGGCAGCGGGCGTGCGTTTGCGCACGTAGATCTGGGCGAGGTTGATGTTATCGAGCGCTGTGCGGTGAGGGAACAACTCGAAGCTCTGAAACACCATGCCGATTCGGGCGCGCAGCGCGGACAGATCGGTGCCGGGCGCCCGAATCGAGCTGCCGTCGACGAGGATGTCGCCATCGTCGATCGTTTCGAGACTGTTGATGCACCTGATGAGTGTGCTCTTGCCGGAACCCGATGGGCCGCAGAGCACCACCACCGAGCCTGCGGCGATGGTCGCCGAGCAGCCGTCGAGGACCCGGAAGTCGCCGTACGACTTCGACACGTTCCGAATCTCGATCATCGCGCTCGTCTCGCGGTCATATGTCCGGACAAGTAGAATGATAAACTTCGGCGCCTTCCGGGTGCGGTGTCAAGACGACCCGGCCGCCTTACACGAGCGAGCGAATCGACATGGGATCGAGCATGCGTTGGGCAATGGCGGTGTGGGTCCTGGCGGCGGTCACCCTGTCCGCCCAGGCGCCGGCGGCGGGGCACGATATGGCAACGGAGCTGCTCGTTCCGGCGCGGGTGTTCGACGCGCCGGCCGGCACGACGCTCGATGGTTGGGCGGTGCTGGTTCGCGGAGACCGCATTGCCTCGGTTGGACCCAGATCTTCGATCAAGGTGCCGGCCGGCACGCGCGTGATCGACCTGCCCAACGCAACGCTGCTGCCGGGACTCATCGAGGGTCACTCGCATCTCTTCCTGCATCCGTACGCGGAGACGTCGTGGTCGGACCAGGTGCTCAAGGAGCCGCTCGCCTTGCGTGTGGCCCGCGCGACGGTTGCCGCCCGCCGCACGCTGCAGGCAGGCTTTACCACCGAGCGCGATCTCGGGACCGAGGGCGCCGGCTATGCCGACGCGGGTCTCGAGCAGGCCATCAACGAGGGAATCATTCCTGGCCCGCGTCTGCTGGTCGTCACACGCGCCATCGTTGCAACGGGATCATACGGGCCGAGTGGTTTTGATCCGAGGTGGGATGTACCGCAGGGGGCGGAGGAGGCAGACGGGGTCGAAGGGATCACGCATGCGGTTCGAAACCAGATCAAGCACGGCGCTGACTGGATCAAGGTCTATGCGGACCACGAGTGGGGTCCGAACGGCGAGACGGAGCCGACGTTTACGATCGAGGAACTCAAGACCGCGGTGGAGGTGGCGCGCAGCTCGGGCCGATACGTGGCGGCGCATGCGCGCGGCAACGAAGGGGTGCGACGCGCGGTGTTGGCCGGCGTGACGACCATCGAGCACGGCGATTCGGTGACTCCCGAAGTTTTCAAGATGATGGTGGACCGCGGCATTCCGCTGTGCCCGACCTTGTCGGGGACAGAGGTGGGATTCATCCGCGAGGGCTGGCGGAAGGGTGTCGATCCGATGCCGCCTGCGGTGGCGCTCAAGCATCGCACGTTCAAGGACGCGCTCGCGGCAGGCGTCACGATTTGCAACGGGAGCGACGTCGGCGCATACCCACACGGGGACAACGCGCGCGAGATCGAGTTGCTGGTGGAGTACGGGATGACGCCCGTGCAGGCGCTCAAGTCGGCGACGGTGGTCGACGCGCGGGTGTTTCATCTGGCCGACCGCGGCAGCATCGCGCCGGGGCTGCTGGCCGATCTCGTGGCGGTCGAGGGTGATCCGACGCACGACATCCACGCGCTGCACCACGTGCGGTTCGTGATGAAAGGCGGGCAGGTCGTTCCGTTAGGCGGGTGATGCGTGGCTGAGCCGGCCGCGTCCGCGGTGCAGCGAGCGCGCGCCTGGTACGTCGCCGGGTGCGCCGAGACCGATCGGGGCGAGTACGCGACGGCCGCGACCAGTTTCGAGCGCGCGCTCGCCATCGCTCCCGACTGGTGCGAGGCCCAACACAATCTTGGCCGGGCGCTGTTCGAGCTCGGACGCGTCGATCATGCCGTGCGATGCTTCGAGCGCGCCGCGCTCGGTCCCCAGGCCGGGCTGCCTCGCGCCATGTGCGCCGTGGCGATCCCGGGCAGCAGCGCCGATCACGAGGCGGTGCTCGACGCCCGGCAGAGGTGGGCCCGCGAGTTCCTTCCGCCAATGCGACCGGGCCCGTCGCCGCGCCGCATCGCGCCCGGCGACCGGCTCCGGGTGGGATACGTGTCGTCGTTTTTCCATCGGCCGAATTGGATGAAGCCGGTATGGTCGCTGCTCAACCATCATGATCGGGACGTCGTTGAGGTGCACCTCCTTGCCGACAGCGCGGGATGGACGGGCGGCGGCGGCTATCGGCCGCACCCCGCGGATCGCGTGCATGCCATTGCCGGGCTGCCTAACGAAGAGGCGGCTGCAACGATCGAGCGGTTGGGCATCGATGTGCTGGTGGACCTGAATGCGTTCAGCAAACCGGCGCGGTTGCCGCTCTATCAGTGGCGGCCGGCGCCCGTGATCGCGTCGTGGTTCAACCTGTACGCGACGAGCGGCATGGCGTGCTTCGACTACATCGTCGGCGACGACACGGTAATTGCCCCCGGCGAAGAGCGCCATTATTGCGAGCGCGTGGTGCGCGTCGATGGAACGTACCTGGCGTTCGAGCCGTCCGGCGACGCGCCCGATGTCGTGGACGCGCCGTGCGCGGGCTCCGGCGAGATCACGTTCGGATGCCTCGCGTCACAGTACAAGCTGACGCCGGACGTCTTCGACGCGTGGGGACGCATCCTCGACCGCGCGCCGTCGAGCCGGCTCCTCCTCCGCAACGCGGCGCTCGGCGCCGCCAGCGTTAGGCGCTACGTGCACGACGAGCTCGCCGCACGCGGCGTGGCGCCCAGCCGCCTCCGGCTGGTCGGCGGCGCCGATCACGTGGAGTTCCTGCGGACCTACGATGCGATCGATGTGGCGCTCGATCCGTTCCCGTACAGCGGCGGCACGACGACGATGGAGGCCATCTGGCAGGGCGTGCCGGTACTCACGTTCCACGGCGACCGTTGGGCATCGCGCACGAGCGCGTCGATCCTGCACGCGGCGGGACTGTCCGAGTTCGTGGCCCGAGACGTGGACGACTACGTCGATCTCGCAATCCGTCTCGCGACGTCGCCCGACAGCGCACCATGGCTCGCTGCATTGCGGCGGAGCATGCGCGCGCAGGTGCAAGGTTCCGATGCGTGCAACGGACCGAAGCTCGCGCGAAGCATGGAGCGCTTGTATCGCGGCATGCCCGATGCGCGCACCGAGGACGCGCACCGCGAGGGCCGCGTCTTCCGCGAGTCCGGCCCCGCGGCGTAATTTCGCGGCATCCCAATCATTCTTCCCCCGAGACGGACGCATTCGACCGTGCAGTCGATTCTTTGCTACCGAAACGTTCCGCTGCTGGCGTGCGCCGCCGGGCTGTGCGCGCTCGCGGCCGGCGCTGCCCCGGGCCAGACCGTCGCGCCCCACGCCAAGGCAGTCACGCTCGTGATCTTCGAGAATCGCGACTACACGGCCATCGTCGGCGCAAAGGACGCGCCGTATCTCAATGCCGCGCTGGTTCCGCAGGCGGCCGTGATGACGAACAGCCACGCGACCGCGCACCCGAGCCAGCCGAACTACGTCGAGCTGTTTTCGGGCAGCGTGCAGAGCGTCACAGGCGACGAATGTCCGGATTCCTCGCACGCGCCCAACATCGCGACGCAGCTGCTCGCGGCGCACCTCACGTTTCGGGGCTACGCGGAGTCGATGCCTAACGCGGGCTTCACCGGATGCGAGGGCAGCAAGGGGTTGTACCGGCGCAAGCACAACCCGTGGGCCGATTTCTCCAACGTGCCGGGGACGCTGAGCCAGCCGTTCCATTGGTCGGCCGCGTCGCTTGCCATCGTGGTTCCCAACATGTGCAACGACATGCACGATTGCAGCACGACCGTCGGCGACACCGGGATGAAGCAGAACCTGCCGGCGATCATGAAGTGGGATGCCGCGCACGACGGCCTGCTGATCATCACGTGGGACGAGGCCGCGCCGGACGCCGACGGCACGAACCACATCGCGACGCTGCTCATCGGGCCGATGATCAAACCCGGCCGCTATGCCCAGCACATCGACCACGACGATGTGCTGCGGACCATCGAACAGATCTACGGCCTGCCGTGTATCGCGAACGCGTGCGGCAAGACGGGCATCACCGGCGTTTGGCGCTGACGGCCTCGGCCGGCGCCGGCGGGATGCCGCCGGCCGCCTAACTCAGTTCGGCGCCAGCCCCATGGCCTGGCCCGGCGCCAGCGTCGTCGGCCCCATCCCGTCGCCGTCCAGAATCGGCACGTGCTCGGCGCCGACGAGCGTGAGGCCCTGCTGGCCGCTCTTGAGCGCGTGCGCGAAGAGCACGCCCATGAGCAGCGGGATCGCGACGAAGATCAACGGGAATGAGGACAGCTCGTGTACTACATACCCTTCGCTGGGCTGCGTCGGGTTGATGTATGCCGTCACGCTGTCGCCGACCCGATAACGGTGCATGATCCCGTCGGCCCATGTGTAGCTGCTCGACATATTGATGATCGTGGTGCCGGTCGCGATGATCACGCCGTCGCGCGATGCGTAGGCATACGATACGACCGGGCGATACACGGTTCCGTTGTCCCCGCTCGAGCTCACGACGCTCGTGGTCACGATGCGCGCGCGCACCGGCTGCCAGGTGAGATAGCGCTTGACCTGCGACACGTACATCGCGGCGCCGACCACGATGAAAATGCCGATGAACGGGAAGAGAATGATCCGCGCGTTGCGGGCGCCGGCCGCAGCGCGCTGAATCGCCGCGGTATCGCCGGCGGCGGCTGCGTCGGGGAGCGTATGCCAACCCGTAAACGCGCGCACGGCTGCGATGCAGTTGGCTTGTCGCTTGAGATCGCCCGTCGAGACCGGCGTCCACGGCACACGTGATCCGCTCTTCATGATGAATACGGGGCGGTACACCGGGGTGCGCTGGTTGCCGCGGCCGCTGCTCATCATCGTCTTCTCGAGCGCGGCATCCGAGATGTCGGACCAGGCGTACGACTCGGTGCCCGGTTTCACGAGGCGACGGTGCTGGATGGTGACGGTGCGGGCGCGTTTGTCGAACGTGCAGAGGAGATCGCCTGCGAGCACGGCCATCGCGAGGCCGGCCACCCCGAACGATCCGCCCACCACCACGGCGACCCACGCGTTGTGTTCGTGCACGTGGCCGTGGGTGATGTACCAGAGGATGCCGAAGCCTAACGCAGCGAACATGGCGCCCATGGCCCTGAGGCCCCAAGGTCCCTGGTGCAGCACCAGCTGGGTGTCGTCGTGGACGGTGATCTGCATGGCGCCTCCTGACGTTTGGGCTTCGACGCCCGAACAGCAGCGACGCAACGCTACGCCACGGCGACCGCGCCGTCCATAGGCGTCAGGTGTCCCGCAACGCGATCATCGGATCCACACGCGTCGCGCGCCGTGCCGGCGCCAGGCAGGCCATCGCGGCAATACCGCAGAACAGCGCAGCGACACCGACGAACGTGATCGGGTCCGTCGCGTTCACCTCGAACAGGAACCGCGACAGCAGCCGTGTGAGCCCGAGCGCCGCGGCCGCGCCGATCAGCAGGCCCACGCCCACCAGGCGCAGGCCCTGCGCCACCACCATGCCGCGAACGCCGCCCGGCTGCGCGCCTAACG
>DAHUXU010000239.1 GCA_027307005.1 Gemmatimonadota bacterium | reverse complement strand
AGTTAGTCATCTCCCACGACATCTTCGGCAATTTCGTGGGCGAGATCCGGCCGCGCTTCGTCAAGCGCTACGCCGAAGTCGGCCGCGATCTCGAGCGCGCGGCGCGCGACTACGCGTCGGACGTGCGCGCCGGACGGTTTCCGGCCGAGGAACACTGCTACGCCATCGCGCCCGACTGTGAAGCGGAGATCCGCGCCGCACGGCGCACGCCGTCGCCGGTCGAGCTTCCCTTTGCCCGAGCCCTGCCATGAGGCTGTCCCTGAGTCCAGAACCGGCCGCGACCGCGGCTCGCTCGTCGTTGGGCGTCGTGCCGCTCGTCTGCCGCAATTGCGGCGCGGCGCACGACGCGGCGCCGGTGGCCATCTGCGACCAATGTCTCGGGCCGGTGGAGCCCGTGTACGATCCGGCGCGCACGCTGCCGGATCGCGCCACCATCGCGGCGCGCAGCCCATCGCTCTGGCGCTACCACGAATGGCTGCCGATCATCGGCGAGCCGCTGCACTCGCCGGACACGGGCTGCACGCCGCTCGTCGAGGCGCCGCGCCTCGCCCGCCGGTTAGGCATCGCGCGCGCCTGGATCAAGAACGACACGGTGTCGCACCCGTCGCTGTCGTTCAAGGACCGCGTGGTCACGACGGCCATCAACGCGGCCGCCGCGTTCGGCATCCGGACGATCGGGTGCGCATCCACCGGCAACCTCGCCAACGCCGTCGCCGCGCACGCGGCCCGCGCGGGGCTCGACGCATGGATCTTCATCCCGCACGATCTCGAGTTAGGCAAGGTGGCGGCCACGGCGATCTTCGCGCCGCGCCTCGTGCGCGTGCGGGGCACGTACGACGATGTGAACCGGCTCTGCGCCCAGGCCGCCGATCGATTCGGCTGGGGCATCGTGAACGTGAACCTGCGCGCCTACTACGGCGAAGGCTCCAAGACCATGGCCTTCGAGATCGCCGAGCAGCTCGGCTGGCGGTTGCCGTCCGCGGTGATCGCACCGATGGCCGGCGGCTCGCTCGTCACCAAGCTGCGCAAGGGCTTCGGCGAATTCCTCGACGCCGGTCTCGTGCAGGGCGCGCTGCCGCGCATTTTCGGCGCGCAGGCATCCGGGTGCGCGCCGATCGCGCGCCTGGTCGAGCGCGGCGACGACGAGCTCGTGCCCGAAATTCCCCGCACGATCGCGCGGTCCAGCGCCATCGGCAATCCGCCGGACGGTCGCTCGGCGGCGCGCATCATTCGCGACACCGGCGGGTGGGCGGAGCACGTGAGCGACGAGGCGCTGGTGGCCGGCATTCACACGTTGGCCGAAGACTGCGGCATCTTCGCCGAGACGGCCGGCGGTACCACGGTGGCGGGCGCGCTCGCGCTCGCGCGCGCCGGCCGGCTCACGCCCGACGACGAGCTCGTGCTGTGCATCACCGGCCACGGCCTCAAGACGCTCGAAGCGGTAGGAGACGTCGCCGCGTCGGCGCCGGTGATCGAGCCGCGTCTGCGCGACGTCGCCGCGCTCGCGGCTCGAGCGGACACCCGGAGCGCGTCGTGACCGTCTCGGTGTCGGGACCCGCCACGGCGTCGAACCTCGGCGCCGGATTCGACTGCATCGGCGTGGCGGTCCACCGCCGGCTGCACGTGTCGGTCGGCGTCGCGAGCGACGGCCCACCGATCACGATCCAGCGCGCGGGCACGCTGGCCGCGCTCGGTGTGGCGCCCGACGATGATCTCATCGTCGCCGGATTCCGCGCCGCGTGTGCGCGGGCGGGACGCGAGATGCCGTCGCGCCTCGCGTGTTCCGCCGACTCCGACA
>DAHUXU010000225.1 GCA_027307005.1 Gemmatimonadota bacterium | reverse complement strand
CACCAGCGCGTGCCCGCGCGCCAGGAACGCAACCAGCACTTCGTCGATTACCGCATCCTGCCCAACGACGCGGGATGCCACGGCGGCCCGCACCGCGGACATGCGCTCGGCCACTTGTTCGGCGGTCATCACGGAGTTGTCGCCCTCTCGATGTGGTCGATGGCGTCGCCCACCGCAACCCACTCGGTGACGGCCATCGGGGTGGTCAACGCGCGCTCCAAAAGCGCTGCATCACTGGCGGTAGCCGGCACGCGCTCCGCCAGCCGCTTGAGATAGGCGTCGTCGGCGAGCGCGCCTGCGCCTAACGGATGACGCCGACGGAGGCCGCGCACCAGGCGCCCGGTCGCCAGCTTCGTCGCGTGAATCCGCTCGTATGCCAGCCGCAGCGCCCCGACGTGCTCGAGCGGCGACCGCCGCTCGATGCTCTGACGGCCGCGCGGCGCGAACGGCCGAACGCCCACGGCCAGCAGCAGCAGCAGGCCGGCGATCAGCGCCTGCACGCCGGCTCGGCCGACCGGCGTCTTGAACATCGCATCTCCGATCTGCTCGAACATGTCGTTGGTGCTGCCGAAGCCCTGATGAAACTCATCGAACACCAACGGGCGCGTGCGATCGATCCCTGCCCGTTCCAGCAGGCGCACCCCGAGAATCATCCCGGACGTGTCGCGCACGTTGTCGTTCCGCGCAAACGACCAATCCGCCACGATGACGGCCGACCCCCTGCCTAACTTGCGCATCATGATCGCCGGCCGCACGCTCGTGTCGGCATGTACGCGCAGCAGCGTCGTCGTGTCCGGCGGAAAGACGGGCGCCGTGTCGCGCTCCGACGTCGCCACCGGAACCAGGTAGCGCGAGAACGAGCCGGCGCGGACGGCCGCCGAGTCGAGCGAGATCGCGCTGTCCGATCCGACCGGCGTGCTCGATACGACCTCCAGATCCTGGTCGAACTGCGTCCGCCGGATGCGAAGGGAATCCGCCAACGGCGATCCCACTGGCGGCGACACGACGATCGTCGCGCCTCGCCGGACCGCGCCTAACAGAGCGGACACCTCGGTGGCGCTGGGCTGATACAGAGGCGACAGCAGCAGGTACGTGCCCGCCGTGTCCACCGGCGCATGAAACGCCGTCCGACGACGCTGGACGTTCCAGCCGAGCCGCCGCAGCACGTCGTAAAACCCAAGTGCGCCGAAGGGCGACGTATTGTACGTCGTGAGACGCGTATCCACGGCGCCCGCGGCGCCGCCCGGAGAAAAAATGATCGCCGCCAGCACCAGCGTGCCCAACACGGGCAGCACGAAGATCGGACGCAGCCAGCGGTCGAGTCGTCGCTCACCCATTGGGCCGCACCACAGGCGCTGCCAGCGCGTACAACTGGCGATATCGTGCGGCGTCGCAGGTACCGATGCCGTAAATCACGACCTCGTACGAGCGGCCGAACTCTCGAAATCGTCCGAACAGGGAAGACGAGTGCGCACGCAGTTCGCGCGCATAGTCGCCGACCGTCTTCGATGGGTGCAGCCGCACCTGCTGCTGCCGCGCTGCGCTTTCGAGCAGGGCAGCGTACAGCGCGTGCGCGGCGCTCGTGTAGTCGCCTGACGCGGCGAGCGCCTCGGCTGCCGCCCACGGATCTTGGCCGCTTGCGCCCCCCATGCCCCGCCATACCGCGCCGCGCGCTACGTCCACGTGCTGCCATCGCCACATCATCACCGCCCGCCCAACAATGGCCAGAACTAACGTCGCCACCACCACCAGCAACGTCCAAAACAACACCGGTGACGCTCGTAGCTGCTGATACCACGAGACCACCAAGCCGAAGATGCGCAGCACCAGCGACACGAACCATTGCCAGATGGCCTGTCCCAACGTCAGGCGCTGGAAGACCTGGCCGCGGAACACGCTGTCCACGACCGCGGCTACACGATGATCGGGGATCTGTTGGGCGAGGAGGAAGGGCATGCGGTGCGGAGATAATAGGATGGCGGCGCAGATCGCGCCACAGGGTGCGTTAGCGCCGGACGACGCCTTCCAATCCACCCGCCACGAGCGACGCGATGTTCGCCATGATGACCGGACGCAGGGCGCCGCCCGGCGACACGAGATACCTGGGCACCCACACGGGGTGAAACCACTCCTTGAATTCACGCACGCCCTGAAAATTGTAGAATCGTTCGCCGTGTCCGAACGCCGCCGTCCCCATCCGATGCCACAGCGGCGCGATGGTGCTCGACTGCAATCCGGAGAGCGGCGCCATGCCGAGGTTGAACCACCGATAGCCCAGGGCTTTTCCCCACAGCATCATCTCGGACAAGGCGTATCGCATGACCCCCGGCGGCGCGCCCGGCGCGAACCGCATCAGATCGACTTCGATCTCTTCGTGACACCCTGATGGCCAGACGTTGGCGAACGCCACGATCGCGCCGTTTCGTCGCACGATCCCGGTTGGGAAAAGCCGCACATAGGCGTCCGCGAAGTACCCCATCGAAAAGCGTTTTTCGCGCGCGCGCTTTGCCGAGAGCCAGGCGTCCGACACCGCTCGCAATTCGCTCAGGTAGGCGCCCACCGACTCGGCGGGAAGCATCTCGAAGCTGCACCCCTCCTTGACGACTGTGCGCCAGGCGCGCCGGAGGCTGCGGCGCTCGGCGCCGTCGAGCGAGAAATCGCCCAACGAAACGCGCGCCTCCTCGCCCAACTTGGCGACGCTCAAGCCGATGTCGAGATAGCGGTGCAGCTGCGCCATCCCGACTTTGTAGAACACCGGCCACGCCCCGTGTTTGTCGCACGCCGTGATGAACCGCATCGCCAGATCGGCCACATCCTCGGGTGGCGCGACGGGATCGCCTAACGCAACCCACGTGCGGCGTGCCACCGCGTACATCACGAACCCCGTGCGCGCGTCGTTGAACAGGAGCGCCTTGTCACCCAGGAACGCGAGGTTCGCGGCCGCTTCCGGGTAGGCGGCGACGATCGGCGCCACCGCGTCCAGATCCGCCTCGGCCGGCACGCCGGGCCGCGCCCGCGCCGGTTTCAGCAGGCGCGTTCCGGCCACGATCACCAGGACCACCACCACGCCGGTCGTCGCCCGAAGGAACCGAGGCGCCTGCGCGCCCGGCGAGAAGCGCCAGAATGTCCCCGCGCTGATGTCGGGCCACCCATATGAGATGATGCCCAACACGATGGAGCCCACCACCACGAGCGTGATCGCCGCGATCCACGGCGTCGTGAAGCGCTCTTGGAACAGACTTGCCTTGCGATAGAAGAATCGCCGGCTCGCGACCAGGGCGCCCAGCATCGCCGCCAGCAGGACCGCCTCTTCGACATCCAGCTCCTTGAGGAGACAGAACAGCGCGCCGGCGCCTAACAAAACGACGGCCAGGTGAAACGCCGCGTCCAGCCGCCGCCACAGACCGCGGGCCAGAATCAACAGCCCCACGCCCGCCAGGCTGCCGAAGAAGTGCGAGAACTCGATGACGGGGAGCGGCAGCACCTGCACGAGCCAGCCCAACCGCTCCGCCGCTGCCGGAGTCGCACCCGAAAAGATGAGGATGGCGCCGGCCAGAAACGTCGTTGCCGCCAGCAGCCGCGGCACGACCACCGGCGCCACCGACCCGCTCACGCGCAACACCCGCTGGAGCGGGCGCTTGTGCCGCAGGAAAAATACGGCGCCGAACGCCACGGCCACCACGATGCTCGGCAGCAGATAGTGCACCGTGTTGACGGGCACGTAACTGCCTAACCGATGCAGCGCCGTCGTGTCCTGCCACGGTGTCACGAGCGATCCGCCTCGTAGGTCGCGCACATGCTGCGCACCGGACACCGGCCGCAGTGGCGCACGCGGGCCGTGCACACCAACGCGCCTAACTCCATCAGCGCCTGAGTATGGACGTAGGTCGCGCGACCCGTCCGCGGCAGCAGCGCGCGCGCGACCGCCCAGATCGTCCCGCCGTCCGCCCCGCGCGTCGCATCCAACGCCGGCGCGACCACACGACGCACGACACGCGCGACGTTCGTGTCGACCAGCGCCTCGCGCTGCTCATAGGCGAACGATGCCACCGCGCCAGCCGTGTACGGACCGATGCCCGGCAGCAGCCGCAGCGCCTCCGCACCCGCCGGAAGCGTCGCCGGCGTGCCCGTCGCCGCGAGCTCGCGCGCCAATCGATGCAGATTCTTCGCGCGCGCGTAATAGCCTAACCCGGACCACGCCTCCATCACGCGCGCGGGCCGCGCCCGCGCCAACACATCCAGCGTCGGAAATTGCTCCAGAAATTCGCCGTACTTGAGCACGACGCGCGACACCTGGGTTTGCTGCAGCATCAGTTCCGAGACCAACACCCGATACGGATCGCGCGTCCGCCGCCACGGGAGATCGCGGTGATGCGACCGATACCACGCGCGCAGCAACCGCCCAAACCGAAGACGGATCCCCGCGGCGCGCCGGAGCACCGCTTCGCGCTGTGCCGCGCTTCGCCCGCGCTTCGACGCGACGCGCTGCGTCATTGCGCGCGGCGAGCTCGACAGTGCATGCGCCCAGGCCGTTCTATGCTGAGTTCCACCCCGAAACCTCGGCCCTCCGCACCGGGTATTCAACGCCTGACGCCCGCCCACCCCGAACACATTGTCGCGGCTGGCGAGCGCAATGCATCATTTCATCCTCTGCGGCGGTGACCGCGAATCTGAAACCACTGACACAGCGGGCGCCCGCGCTCCCGCGGAAGGAGTCGCGTATGTCGCTTCGCCGCACGCTCACCATCGTCTCGTTACTTGGCGGCGCCATCGTCACGGCGGCGCCCGCGCAAAACATGGCCACGTACGCGCCAGGCACACGCCGCTACCATCTCATCTCGGTCATCACCCGCGGAGAAGATCAGAACGGTCAGCACAGCGAGTTCAAGATCACCAACGAACAGATTGTATCCGTCATCCTGGCACATCATGCCGGAGACACGCTCGATTTCTCCTATACCATGGACTCGAGCACGATCGTCGCGGACCCGCCCATTGAACTCCCCGACATCTCGAAAATGAAAGGCACGCGGGTGCACGGTGTCATGTCGCCGTCGGGCAAGGTGTACCACTACACGTCGTCCGCCGAGCCGAACGATCCGGACATGCAGAATCTCGTCGAAGGAATGAGTCGCTTCCTCGTCCCGTTGCCCGAACGCGCGCACGTGGGCAGCACATGGGTCGACACGACGACCAATGCCGTGGAGCAGAACGGTGCCCACCTCGATCTCAAAACGATCACGACCTCCACGATTCTCGGCGACACGACCTACAACCGCCAGCGCGCCTGGCGCGTGCACCGCGCCGCCGCCTTGACCATCGCCGGATCGCAGGCTGCGTTAGGCCAAAACCTCACGATCGACGGACACGGATCCGGGGAAGGCATGTACTACATCAGCAGCGACGGCGTGTTTCTGGGCTCCGCGGCGAGCCAGACAATGGCCATGAACATCAGCGAAAAGGAAACCGGGAAAACGATTCCGGTCACCCAAGCCGTTACGTCGAAGGTCGAACTACTGCACTGAGCGACCGGCCGCCCGCTCTATTCATCGATCGAGCTGCGCCGCGATCGTTTTTGCTCGGAGCGCCGTTTTTTGTCCGCCAGGCGGCGCTCCTTCGCGACCCGGGGCGTCCGCGTTGGCACGCGCCGCTTGGGAACCACCAGCGCCGCACGAACCAACGCCGAGAGCCGATCTTCGGCCGCCTCGCGATTCTGTCGTTGACTCCGGGAGTCGCTCGCCACCACACGCACGAATCCGTCCGAGTCGAGTCGCGATGCGAGCCGTTCCAGCACCCGCGCCCGGTCGGCGTCGCCTAACGACCGCGACGTCGCCGGCCGCCACTGGATCTCCACCCGCGTCGCCGATCGGTTCACGTGCTGCCCTCCGGGTCCGCCCGACCGCGTCGCCCGCACCTCGAGCTCGTTGCGCGGAATGGTCACGCGCCCGTTCACCCGCAGTCCCTCGTTCACGCCGGCACGGGCCCTTCGGCCGCCGCCCGGTGCACACGCACGGCCGCAACCCGCTTCCCATCCATCGCTACCACCTCGAGCTCGCCGCCGGGGAAGGGAACGCGGTCGCCCACCTTCGGCAAACGCCCCAGCTGCGAGAACACGTACCCGCCTAACGTCGACCAGCTGCCATCGGGAATGCGGATGTTGTGGTCTGAGCGCACATCGATCAACGACATCGATCCCGCCAACTCCAGTACGCCATTCTGGATCAGCGCGTCGCGCGCGGCGACGTCGTATTCATCGGCGATGTCGCCGATGACCTCCTCGATGAGATCCTCCATCGTC
Organism: Gemmatimonadota bacterium; assembly: GCA_027307005.1. GTDB lineage: Bacteria > Gemmatimonadota > Gemmatimonadetes > Gemmatimonadales > Gemmatimonadaceae > JADGGM01. Next base: position 285 of record DAHUXU010000225.1, on the reverse strand, counting down.
ACGATGCCCGACGTGCCACCGAACTCATCCAACACGACCGCCATGTGCGCACGCGTCCGCCGCAAGTCATCCAGCACGCGCTCTGCCGCCCGGGTATCCGGCACGTACATCGCCTCGCGCACCAAACGCTTGAGCGAGAATGGCTCGCGGCCGTCGCGCAGCCAGAGATCCTTTGCCAGAAGGACGCCCACGATGTCGTCCAGCGTTTCACCGTACACCGGGTATCGCGAATATCGTTCTCGCCGCAGCACCTCGAGCACCTCGGCCTCGTTGGCGTCCACCTGC
>DAHUXU010000224.1 GCA_027307005.1 Gemmatimonadota bacterium | reverse complement strand
GACGCCGTGAGCCACGCCATGCCTAACCCGATCACACCGCCGGCCGCCGCCAGCAACGCGCCCTCGGTGAACAGCTGCCGCACGAGACGGCCGCGCCCAACGCCTAACGCAATCCGCAGCGCGATCTCCCGCCGCCGGCGGAACGCCCGCGCCAGCATCAGCCCCGCCACGTTGGCGCCGGCCACGATGAGCGTCACGACGGCAACCGCCCCCACCCAGAACGGAATCCGCCCCTGCGCGCCCGCATCGGGTCCGCGGAGCACCGGCGTCGGCGCGAGAATCGCCGCCGGCTTCGCCGCCTCTACCGGTGCAAGCGTCGGGTCCATTGCACGCTCGGCCTCCCAACTGCGGCGATACGCCGTCGTGAGGTCCGCTGTCGCCGCCGCCAGCGACACGCCCGGCTTGCGGCGCACCAGAATGTCCAGCCACCCCCAGTTGTAGTTGTCGGCGAACGTCGTCTTCCGCAGCCCGCCGTACGCCGTGACGGGAATCCACGCCACGACATCGGCGCCATCGTCGATGCCGACAAATCCCTTCGGCGCGACACCGATGATCGTATACGTGCCGCGATCGATCGCGATCTGCGATCCGAGCATGTCGCGGCGACCGCCGTAGTGCGACTGCCAATAGGGATAACTCAGGACGGCGACCAGCGCGCCCTGCGGCGCCCGATCTTCCGACGTCGAGTAGAATCGGCCGAGCGCCGGGCGGATGTCGAAGAAGGAAAAGAAACTTGCCGTCGCCCGACCCACCGGCATCTCGCTCGCATCCTGCCCAACGCCCACCGCCAGGATGCCCGGGGAATACGCCGCGATGCGCGAGAACGACGACGACCACTGCGCGAGATCCAGGTAGCGCCGGTACTCGAACGAGTTGTCCACCCGGTGCCTACCGCGGAAGTCGTACGCGCGATACACCCGGCTCACCATGGAGGGATCGTGCATCATCGGCGGCGGCCGGAACATCAGCCGATCGATCACGCCAAAAATGCCCGCCGTTGCGCCGATGCCGAGGCCCAACGTCACGATGACGGCCAGGGTGAAGCCCGGCGTGAGGCGCAGCGTGCGGACCGCGTAGCGGAGATCCTGCATGGCGCCGTCGAGCAGCGCGACGCCGCGCGCCTCGCGATCCTCCTCCTTCGTCCGCTCCACGCCGCCTAACGCAATCCGCGCCCGCCGCTCCGCCTCGGCGCGCGGCACGCCGGCGCGCACGTACTTGTCCGCTTCGCGCTCGAGGTGAAACCGCAGTTCCGCATCCAGCTCACGCTCCACGGCGTCGCGCCGCAGCACCGCGCGCAGGCGGTGCACCAACTCACTCCAGGGACGCCCGACCATGGGTCACCGCATCTCGAGCACGAGCGAGACGGCGGTGGTCAACTTCTGCCAGGCATCCAACTCGTCGCCGAGTTGCTTGCGTCCCGCGCGCGTGAGCTCGTAGAACTTCGCGTGGCGGTTGTTGTCCGACGGCCCCCACGTGGCCTTGATCCATCCGCGCCGCTCGAGCCGATGCAGCGCCGGATAGAGCGACCCCTGGGGCACGTCGAGCATGGCGCGCGACACCTGCCGCAGGCGCTCGGAGATCGCCCAGCCGTGCTGCGGCTCGAGCGAGAGCGCCTTCAGAATCAGAAGATCGAGTGTGCCCTGCGGAAGATCGAGGCGGTCCATGACAGTTCCCTTGCGCTTCTACAGGATACGATACGGCGGGTCCTGTAGAAGCGCAAGGGGATCAGCGGGCGTCCGTGCGGATCTCGCCGCCGCCGGCGACTCGCGCTGCCGCCATCGGAAGCGTCAGCGTGAACGTCGACCCGACGCCCACCACGCTCGCGACCGTCAGGTCGCCGCCCATGGCCCGCGCCAGATGCCGGCTGATTGCCAGGCCTAACCCAACACCCTGTTGGCTGCCCGGCGTGGATTGGCGGTCGATCTGGACGAACGGCTCGAACACGCTCGCGAGTTTTTCCGCCGGGATTCCGCGACCCGTGTCCGCCACCCCGACGGCGACCAGGCGCTCGCCGTTCGTCGCGCCGTCGTGCACGACGGGAACGATCTCGCACGCCACCTTCACGCTGCCGCCGCTCGCCGTGAACTTGCAGGCGTTGGTCAGCAGATTGAGCAGGATCTGCTGCAGCTTTTCCGCGTCCGCGTGCACGGTCAGGGACGCATCGGCGGGCGCGTCCGCGTACGTGAGGCCCCGCGCGCGCATCTGCGGCGCCATCAGCGTCTCGACGTTCGACAGGACGTCGGCGAGGGGCACGTCGCCTAACTGAATGTCGAGCCGGCCCGACTCGATCCGCGAGAGATTCAGGATGTCGTTGATCAGCGACAACAGATGCTGTCCGCTCTTCTTGATCCGCGTCAGATCTTTTCGTTGGGCGTCGGTGACCGGGCCGCGCAGCTCCATGGTCAGCAGATCGACGTACCCGCTGATCGCGTTGAGCGGCGTGCGCAGCTCGTGGCTCATCGTGGCCAGAAACTCCGATTTGGCCGCGCTCGCCATCTCCGCGGCGCGGCGCGCCTCCTGCACCACGCCGCGCTCCGCCTCGAGGTCGGCCACCGTGCGTTCGAGCTCGGTGTTCACGACCTGCAGCTCGTCGTTCGCGTGCGTCAACTCCTCGGATTGCATTTCCAGCTCCGTCGCCTGCTCTTGCAGATGCTGCTGCTGCTGCTCGAGCTCGGCGGCCTGTTCCTGCAGCTGCCGATTCTGCACCTCGAGCTCCAACGCCTGCTCTTCCAGCCGCGCGTTGGAGACACCGAGATCGTGCGTCAAGCGCTCGTGCGCGGCTGCGTGACGCGACAGCAGCGTGTTCACCAGCAGCGCGACGAGAACCGTGACGATCGTCCCGACGATCACGACGGTCTTGATGA
>DAHUXU010000207.1 GCA_027307005.1 Gemmatimonadota bacterium | reverse complement strand
TTCGACGACGAAGAAATCCAGGACGCGAACCGACGAGCTCATGCAGGCTCCAATCGCGAAGATGCTGGGGGCAGCAAGTTAGGGACGATCGAGCACTTCGGTCAACGCGACCGCGCGTCTTGCATGGCCGAACGCATCTCGCGTACCGACTCCGCGATCCCGACGAAGATCGCGCGACTGACGATCGAGTGACCGATGTTCAGTTCTTCTATCTCCGGGATCGCCGCGACCGGACCGACATTTCGCACCGTCAACCCATGGCCGGCGTGGACGGCCAGGCCCAACTCGGCGCCGCGGGTCGAAGCACGTCTCAACGCGTCGAGCGCCTGGTCGCCGCCGCCCAACGCATAGGCGCCGGTGTGCAACTCGATCGCGTCCACCCCCAGTTCGTGTGAGCGCTCCACCGCGCTCAGGTCAGGATCGATGAAGAGACTCGTTCGCAGCCCGGCGCGTTTCAGTCTGAGAATGCCGTCCGCCAGCCGCTTGGGATCCTGGTCCACATTCAGGCCGCCCTCGGTCGTCACCTCCTGCCGCCGCTCGGGGACGAGGGTCACCTGGTACGGCCGCAGCTCGGTGGCGATGCCGAGCATCTCGTCGGTGAGCGCCATCTCAAGGTTGAGGACGGTTCGTATGCTTGTGGCGAGACCGCGGATGTCGTCGTCATGGATGTGGCGACGGTCCTCGCGAAGGTGCGCCGTGATTCCCTCCGCGCCCGCGTCCTCGCACAGTAAGGCAGCCGCAATCGGATCCGGTTCATCGGTTTTGCGTGCCTGCCGGAGCGTCGCCACGTGGTCGACGTTGATGTAGAGCCGCTGATGATTCGCTCGCATTGACTAGTTGGCGTTGGTTCGCACCACTTTCACTCGGAGTGACATCGTGAAGCGCTTGGCAGCAGTCCTCGTTTTCCTCGTGGCGTGCAGCAGCGCCGCGCAGCAGCAGCCGTCGACCGGAGTCTCGACCAACGTCGTCGGCGCGGATTCTCCCCGCCAGGCCGTCCAGCAATTCCTTGCCGCCGCGCACGCGCAGGATCTCAAGGCGATGGCGCTCATCTGGGGCACCAACGATGGCCCGGCGCGCGACGTCGTGGATCACTCACAGCTCGAGAAGCGCGAGATGATCATGGAGTGCTACGTCACACACGATTCATACGCCGTATTGAGCGAGGTCTCCGGCGAGAAAGGATCGCGCGTTCTGTCGGTGACGCTCACCAAAGGCCGACTGGCTCGCGAGTCCAAGTTCACCGCCGTGAAGGGACGTGGCGATCGCTGGTTCATCCAGGACGTCGAGCTGCCGCCGCTCAAGGATCTTTGCGCCGCCTCGTGATGGTTGCGGGTGGGAACACTGCCGCCCGTTCACCCGTTTACTATTCGGTCAGCTCGATCAGGACGCCTCCAGTCGCGCTGGGGTGGAGGAAGGCAATTCTCTTCCCCTCGGCGCCGATGCGGGGCGTTTCATCGATGAGCCGGACGCCCGCCGTTCGACAGCGGTCGAGCGTAGCGTCGAGGTCCGGCACGGCAAAGCAAATGTGATGGATGCCGGGTCCGCGGCGCGCCACAAACGTGGCGATCGGTGAATCTTTTCGGGCGGCTTCGAGCAGCTCGACGAGAGAGTCGCCGGCGGAAAGTCCGGCGATGTGCGCGCCGTCGGCATCGTCGAGCGGGACTTCCTCGAGTCCGAGGATGTCGCGGTAGAACGGAAGGATCTGATCGAGCGCGCTCACGGCAATGCCAATGTGGGCAATGCGCGTTCGGTCTGAGTGAGCTGGTGTCGGAGACGGCATCGGTGGTTGGTGCGGGGTGCACAACGATAAACTACATAGTAGATTCGCGACGGGCGAAAATACACGGCGGAGGCAAGGGCAGCATGTCGAATGCATTGGCGGTAACGGATACCACGTTCGAGGACGAAATAGAGAAGCACGAAGGATTGGCAGTCGTCGACTTCTGGGCGACGTGGTGCGGTCCGTGCCGCGCGATCGCTCCGATGCTCGATCAGTTAGCCGTCGAGTACGAGGGCAAGGCGAAGGTCGCGAAGCTGGATGTCGACGCGAATCAGAAAACGGCAATGCGCTTCAACGTCCGGTCGATCCCGACGATTCTCTTCTTCAAGAACGGCAAGTTGGTGGACACCGTCATCGGTGCCGTGCCGAAGCCGCGGCTCGCGGAGAAGTTCCAGAAGTACGCCATCTCAGAGACGGCGTCTGTGAAGCAAGGCTGAGCGCGTAACGGCAGTCAGGGTTGGAGCCCGGTCTTGGATATTCATCCAAGACCGGGCTTTTTGTTTGCGCAACGCTTAGACTGAAATGACCATGCGCTGGGTCGTTCGGCCGGCGCGGGACCAACTCTTCGAGCAGCCACCCGATCGTCGTGACGTCGTCTGCGGGACGCCTGTACGTGGTGAGCACGCCGATCGGCAACCTCGGCGATTTTTCGGCGCGCGCGGTGGAGGTGTTGCGATCGGTCGAGGCGGTGCTGGCCGAGGACACCCGGCACTCGCGTCACCTCCTCGACCACTACGAGATCAAGACACCGCTCGCGTCGTACCACGAGCACAACGAGGCGCGAGCAACGCCGCGCATTCTCGACCGGCTCGCCGGCGGCGAGTCGTTCGCATTTATCAGCGACGCGGGGACGCCCCTGCTTTCCGATCCGGGTGCGCGGTTGGTTCGCGCGGCCATCGACGCGGGCATCGACGTGGTGCCGGTGCCCGGCGCATCGGCGCTGTTGGCGGCGCTCGTCGCGTCGGGATTGGGTGCCGATCGTTTCACGTTTTTTGGATTTCTTCCGCGCAAGGGGCATGAGCGAGCGGACGCGCTCGAGGCCGTTGCTTCGTTGACGCACACGGCCGTGGTGTACGAGGCGCCGGGGCGTGTCGCCGACACGCTGGCCGAGCTCGAGCGTCATGGCGCGGGGGAGCGGGAGGTGGCGGTGGCGCGGGAGCTGACGAAGCAGTTCGAGGAGACGCGCCGGGGAACGGTAGCGGAGCTGGCGCGGTACTACGCGGATGCTCCGCCCCGGGGTGAAGTGGTGATCGTGCTCGCGGGGCGTGCTCCGTCGTCACCCGATGAGGGCGCGGCGCGCGAGCGGGCGCGCGTGTTGCGACAGGGCGGGGCGAGCGCCCGTGACGTGGCGCGTGCATTGGTTGACGAGCACGGGCTTGCCCGCAACGCGGCGTACCGGCTGGCGCACGAGCCGGAGTAGCGCGCGCGTCTGACCAGTTGCCGTGAGTGGTGCATGCCGATGCGACGGATTGCCTTCATTCTGTGTGCCGGTCTCGTCTCGTTAGGCGCGGGGCGCGCCGCGCGCCGCGCGCCGGCGTCCTCCACGGCCGAGGACGGCCTGCGCATGACGATCGCGCGGCTGCAGTACGACGGCGGCGGCGACTGGTACGCCAATCCGTCGAGCCTGCCTAACCTGCTCGAGGCGATCGCGACGCGGACGTCGCTCAAGGTCGAGCGCACCGAAGCGCGCATCACGCTGATGGATGACCGGCTGTGGGACTATCCGTTCATCCACGTGACCGGCCACGGCAACATTCATTTCAGCGACGCCGAAGTGGCGCGGCTGCGCGAGTATCTCGAGCGCGGCGGATTCATCCATTTCAGCGACAACTACGGCATGGACGCGAGCTTCCGCCGCGAGATCAAGCGCGTGTTTCCCGACCGGCCGCTGGTCGACGTGCCGTTGTCGCATCCGATCTATCACATCGTGTACGATTTTCCGCGCGGGCTGCCCAAGATCCACGTGCACGACGGCAAGCCGGCCGAAGGGTTGGGCATTTTCCTGGGCGACCGGCTGGCGGTGTTCTACGATTATCAGTGCGACCTGGGGAATGGGTGGGAGGACACGACGGTGTACCACGATCCTCCGGCGAAGCACGAAGCGGCGCTGCGCATGGGGGTGAATCTGTTCGTGTACGCGGTCACCAGCCGGCCGGTGTCGTGACGGTCACGGGCCTGGTGCGGCGCGAGCGGTCGCGGTTAGGCTTGGCGATCCTGGCGCGGGGGGTGGCCGTCGGGGTGGCGGCGGCGGCGGTGCTGTTGGCGGCCAGCACGCTTGCGTTAGGCGGTGCGCGGTGGATCACGCGGCCGGGCGCGCCGCTGGCGTCGTGGGGCGTGGCGGTGGTGGCGGCGCTCATCGCGTGCTGGTGGGCGCGCGGCGCGGTGCGGGCCGCGGCGTCCTCGCACGCCGTCGCCCGGGCGATCGAGCGCGAGCGCTCGCTCCGGCGGGGGTCGGTGCGCGCGGCCCTCGAGGTGCGCGACGCCGGCGCCCTCGGCCGCCATG
>DAHUXU010000190.1 GCA_027307005.1 Gemmatimonadota bacterium | reverse complement strand
CCGTTGGGCGCGCGCCCGGGCGACGCCTGGTGCGATCGCGCTGGCGTGCGCGATCGCCGGCGGGGCCTGTCACGCGTCGAACAGCGGAGCGCCGCAGCGCGATCTGGTCATCGACATCGGCGCCGACGCGGATGTGCTGATGCCGCCGTTCACGGCAACGACGCAGGGCGCGATCATCGCCGATCAGATTTTCGAACGGCTCGCGGATCCGGATAGCACGCTCGGCACGGTCGGCGATCGCGACTATCGACCACGCCTGGCGGATCACTGGACGTGGGGCCGCGACTCGCTCTCGATCGCGTTTCACATCGACCCGCGGGCGCGGTGGCAGGATGGCCCGCCGGTCACCGCGCGCGACGTCGCGTTCTCGTTTCGGATGTTCAAGGACAGCGCCGCGGGTTCCATCGCCGCGCCGCTGCTGTCCAACATCGACTCGGTGTCGGTGCGCGACTCGGCGACGGCCGTAGTGTGGTTTCATGCCCGCACGCCGGACGAGTTCTACACGGCCACGTACTCGCCGCGCATCCTGCCGGCACACGTGCTGGATACCATCGCGCCCGACCGGTGGCGCACGTCGGCGTTCGGCCGCGCGCCGATCGGAAGCGGTCCCTATCGGTTAGTCCGTTGGGCGCCGGGCACGTCGATCGAGTTGGCCGCCGACACCGCGTATCGCGATGGACGTCCGACGTTCGACCGGATCCTGTTCACGGTGACGCGCGATCCATCGGTTGCCGTGACGCGGCTGCTCGCGCACGAGACGGACTTTCTGGATCGCATCCGGGCCTCGGACATTCCGCGCGTGCGCGCTCGCCGCGCGCTGCGCCTCCTGCGCTGGCCGTCGGAGGAGAACGTGACGCTGTTGTTCAACCTGCGCGATCCGGCGAACCTGTCGCGTCCGCATCCGGTGCTCGGCGATTCGAGCGTCCGGCGCGCGATCGCGATGGCGATCGACCGCCCGGCGCTCGTGCGTAGCGTGTTAGGCGAAACCGGACGCGTCGCGCAAGGGCCCGCACCGGCGAGCCTGCTCGACTCGGTGTTTCTTCCGGACCGGCCGGCGGAGTGCGCCGGCGCCGCGCGCCTGCTCGATGCGGCAGGGTGGACTCGAGATGACCGAACCGGCCAACGACGGCGCGGCGCACAACCGCTCATCGTTAGGCTTCTCGTGCCGACGAGCAGCGCCGAGCGAGTCGCCGCGGCGGTGGTACTGCAGTCGCAGCTCCGATGCGCCGGCGTCGATGTCGAGATCGATCAGGTGGAGCTCAACACATCAATCGATGACCTGGACGCCGGCCACTTCGATGCGACACTGCTCGATCTCACGTGGGATCCGTCGCCTGCGAGCTCACGCCAGCTCTGGGCGAGCGGGTCCGCGCCGCCGTCCGGCTCCAATTTCGGCCGCTATGCGAACCCGGTGTTCGACGCGCTGCTCGACAGCGCCATCGCTGCCACTCGACCGGAGCAGTCTCGCGCGCTGTATCGGAAGGCCTGGTCGCTACTGGTGTCGAACGTACCGGCGGTCTGGCTGTACGATCTGGTGAACGTGGGCGCGGTGCGAGAGCCGATAGAGCCGCGGGGGCTCCGAGCCGATGCGTGGTGGGGTGAGCTCGCCAAGTGGAGCATAGGTGCCGACCCGTCAACCGACGGAATCCGCTAGCGGAACGGACCGACCGGGCAGGCGACTACGGCTGACCTCGCCTGTCAGGTTCTTGTCCGATGTGGCCGTAGCGGTTCCGCGACCATTGCAGGTTCCGAGGTTTTTCCCGATACTCTGTCATGGCTCTCGACCCTCCGCGCAGGCGCAGAATCCGCTACCGCGGCAAATCTCTCAGGCATTCTGTCCGAAGCAACGACAGCGATGAGGGCATTGACGCGCAGTCCTACGAGTTTGCGACACGAATTTCGGACCCCATAGTGCCGATTCGGGACATCACCATTCAACACGCTGCGTTCTTCGAGCACCTGGCGGAGCTCGGTGACGACACGACGGCCGAGTGGCGGCGGGTGTCGGCAGGGTTGGTGTGTCTGCGGCTCGTCGACTATCTGTTGGCCTCGGGCGATGGACAGCGCGTCGACGATGTGCGCGCGACGCGCGCGGCTTGGGGCTGCGTGGAATCGTTGGGCGCGGGCGACGCGAGTGCGAGCGTGCTGGCGAGCCTGCTCAACGTGTTGGCGAGCGACAGCGGCGACCGGGCGGTGACGGCGCGGCCGCGTCTCATGGCGTACGGGCGCGTCCTCGAGCTCGAGTCGCGTTGGGCGTTGGCCGCCGATGTCTACGAGACGGTGGTCCGGGTGTGCCGGAGCCCGTCCGACGCCGGCGAGGCGCACGACGCCGCTGCGGCGTACATCCGGTTAGGCGAGTGCCGGCGGCAGGAAGCGCGGTGGGAAGACTCGCAGCACGCGTTTCGTGCGGCTGCGGAGGCGGCGGCGAGCGTGTCGGACTGGTCGACGCAGATCAAAGCGCGGTGTCTGGGCGCGGCGGTGTTGTCCGAGTCGGGGAATCTGGCGGTGGCCGATGCGCTCTTGCGTCGAGCGGCGCAGGACGCGCGCTGGGCGGGGTTGTCCGACGAGATGGCGTTGGCGTTGCACGGTCGCGCGCACGTGGCGTTCCAGCGCAAGCGTTACGAGGCGTCGGTGCGGTTCGCGTTCCGCGCGCTGCGCGGATTGCGCGACCCGCTGGCGCGCGACCGCGCGCTGGCCGACGTGGCGGCCGCGTTCCTTGAGTTAGGCGTTCGTCGCGCCGCACGCGACGCCAGTCTCGTGCTGATCGCGACGACGCAGGAGCCGTATGTCCGCGGCGCCGCGCTCATCAATTTGATGGACATGGCGACGAAGGACCGGACGGAGCCTTTGTTCGAACAGTATCGGCGGCAGCTCGCGGTCGAGCACTTACCGCCGCGACTGGCCGGTTACTTCCACTATTACGCGGGGTTGGGAGCGTGGCAGTTCGGGCGGATCGAGACGGCCCGCATGGAGTACGGACGCGCCGCGGATGTCGCGGCGCGGCACGGGCTGGCGCAACTGCGCTTCGACGTCGAGGCGGCCATCGCGAAGCTGCGCACGCCGCCGCCGCTCGGTCCCGAGCCGGTGGTCGACGCACCGGCCAAGACAGCCGTGGTGGCTCGTGCGTTAGGCAGAATGCGCGAGGAGCTGGAGGCGCCGTCAGCCTAACGGTGGCCGCCGCGCGGCCGGCACGCGGAACCAACGGCGGTGACTACCTACCGGCGGGCGGCGGTTCAGCCGCGCGCCAGGGTCAAATGCGGACTAGTGCGGGCCGACGGTGATGGTCTGGTCGGCGCCCGGTTGCGTGGGAGCAGTCGGCGACGTGCAAGCGACGAACGCCAGGGCAATGGCGGCGAGAATGAGACGGGCAGTCAGGCGGCGCATGGATCCTCTGTGTGCTGGACGCTGGAGCGGGCTGAGCGGCGGGAAACGCCCCGACGCGTACCTCACCCGACAGCACGCTAGCAGCACGTGGACGCGCCCGGAGTGCACTTTGGGGACATCGCGCTGCACTTTGGGGACACACCATACACCATCGGGACATCTCGCACGGCACGGGTGGGCCGCATGGATCTCGTGACGCTGGTGCCGGACCCGAAGCTGCTGCGCATTCGATTGGCGGCGCCCCCCGCCTTCACCGTGCGCGCGCTCGATGCCGTCGACGGGCCTACCGGTCTAACGACGATCCTCGACGCGGCCCCCGTCAACCTCATCGTCATCGATCCCGCAGATCCGCGGTGCGCGGGCCGCGTGAAAGACGTGACCGGCGTGCTCACCCACTACGACTGGATCCCGTGCGTCGTCTACACCAGCCTCACCGCGTCGGGCATCAGTCCCCTGCCCCAGCTCATGCGCGGCAGCCTGAGCGCCCTCCTGCTCGCGGGCATCGACGACAGCACCACTGCCATCCGCGATCTCATCCTCCGCCTAACGGCTGACGCGGTCGCGAACCTGCTGCTCGATGCGCTCGCCCGGCCGATCGAGCGGCTGCCCGGACCGCTCGTCGACGCCATTCGCCTGCTCTTCGCCGCGCCGCACCGGTTTCCATCGGTGGAGGATCTCGCGTCGGCCGCCAGCATGTCGCGCCGGCACGTGCACCGCCTGGTCACGGACGCGGGCCTCACGTCGCCCACGCAGCTGCTCGTCACGGCGCGCGTGCTCCGCGCCTACCAGATGCTTCGCTCCGGCGACATCACGGTGCAAGGCGCGGCGCACCGGCTCCGCATCGCGCCGCGGATCCTCGCGCGACATCTGAGATTGACCACCTCGGTGCGCTCGTCGCGCGAGATGAACCGGATGGCCCCGACAGAGGTGGTCACACACTGCGTGCGGTCGCTGTACCGGCCGCCCGCGGCGTTGCGCCTGGCCGTCGGCGACTCGTCGCACCTCGAGCGAGAGGCGCCGCCGGGTCCCCCGCGACCGGGCCACGCATGATGGCGAGCCTCTCCCTGCCGCGCGTACTCGTCGTCGATGACGAACCGACGATCTGCCGCGCGCTGTCGATCGCGCTGCGTCGCGCGGGATACGAGCCGCGCTCGGCCGAGTCGGGGGAAGCAGCGCAGTCGCTCCTCGGCAACGAACACTTCGACGCGATGATCGTCGACCTGCGGATTCCCGACCAGCGCGGCGACGTGTTCTTCGAGCTCGCGGCGGCGCTGCACCCGCACCTTCGGGCGGCGACGCTCATGACGACGGGCGACACCACCGACCGTGCGTTCGACCTTCTTCGCGCCTGCCGCGTGCCGTATCTCGTGAAGCCCTTCGATCTCGCCGAGCTCATCGCGCTCATCGACGGCTTCACGTGTCACATCCGAGACGCCAGCGCCTAACGAGGACTCATCGTTACGGTTTGACCGCAATCCGCCCCGAGTAGTCGATGCGGTCCAGCAGAATCGGCGGGTCGTTTTCCGCCAGATAGCGATCGACAGCGTCGCGCGCACCCCGCCAATGCCCATAGTCGTCCAGGAGCAGGACCCCTCGCGGCGCCAGCACCGGATACAAATGCGTGAGCTCGTGGTACGTCGACTCGTAGAAATCAGTGTCGAGGCGCAGGATCGCGATGCGCTCCGGCAACGTGCCGGGGAGCGTGTCTTCCACCTTGCCCTTGACGAAGCGCAGCCTGGATTCGGGATAGCCGGTGGCCACGACGTTCTGGCGGACGTCGTCGAG
>DAHUXU010000184.1 GCA_027307005.1 Gemmatimonadota bacterium | reverse complement strand
TTGCGGCCGATGGTGCTGCGCCGGAGATCACCATCAGTCGATCGCACATTCGGCGGGAGCCTTGGGGGGAAGTCCTGCACACGCTCCTGCACGAGATGGTGCATCAGTGGCAGGCGGAGTGCGGTCTCCGGCTCGACCACGGACGCGCGTTCAGGGACAAGGCCCGCGAAGTGGGGATCGAGCCGCGGGCGAGGCGAGCAATGCCGTTGCGTGCGCATGGGCTGCGCGCGGTGATCTGATACCGAAGTCCCAGTGGAGCGAGTAGTTTTCGCGCCATGACCGACTTTTATGGCATCGACAGCGCACTGTCCGAGGAAGAGCGCGCGGTGCGGGACAGCGTGCACCGCTTCGTGGACGAGCGCGTGCTGCCGATCATCGGCGACTGCTATGTGGAAGGCCGTTTTCCTCGCGACCTGGTGCCGGAGCTGGCATCGCTCGGCGTGTTCGGGGCGAATCTGCCGGAGGAATACGGCTGTGCGGGGCTCAACAACGTGTCGTACGGATTGATCATGCAGGAGCTGGAGCGCGGCGACTCGGGGGTGCGGTCGTTCGCGTCGGTGCAAGGCGCGCTGGTGATGTATCCGATTTTCGCGTTCGGGAGCGACGAGCAGAAGCGGACGTATCTGCCGAAGATGGCGAGCGGCGAGATCATCGGCTGCTTTGGCCTAACGGAGCCGGACTACGGATCGAACCCGGCCGGCATGATCACGATGGCGCGCCAGCAGTCCGATGGCAGCTGGGTATTGAACGGCGCCAAGATGTGGATCACGAACGGGTCGACGGCGCATGTGGCGGTGGTGTGGGCGAAGACGAACGGCGACAAGGACGAGCGGTCGATTCGCGGGTTCGTCGTCCCGACCAACACGCCCGGATTCACGGCGCGCGATCAGAAGGGGAAGTTGTCGCTGCGCGCATCGGATACGAGCGAGCTGGTGATGCAGGATGTGCACGTCGCGGGCGATGCGATTCTGCCGAAGAGCGCAGGGCTCAAGAGTCCGCTCATGTGTCTCACGCAGGCGCGCTACGGCATTGCGTGGGGGAGCGTGGGCGCGGCGATGGCGTGCTTCGAAGAGGCGGCATCGTACGCGTGCAACCGTGTGATGTTCGGCAAGCCGATCGGGGCGTTCCAGCTGCAGCAGGCACGCCTGGCCGAGATGTTGACGGAGATCGTGAAGGGGCAGTTGCTGACGCTGCACCTGGGGCGGCTCAAGGATGCGGGCACGATGACGCCGCAGCAGGTATCGTTGGCGAAGCGCAACAACGTGAGCATGGCGACGGACGTCGCGCGCGAGGCGCGCCGGTTGTTGGGCGCGAACGGCATTCTGGCCGAGTACGCGTCGATGCGCCACATGGCGAATCTGGAAAGCGTGTACACGTACGAAGGGACGCACGACGTGCACACGCTGGTGTTAGGCCAAGCGATCACGGGCCTGAACGCGTTCCAGTGATTCGCTGCGCGGCGCCCACGCAAGCGGGCGGGGCCGCCGCGATCGTTGTGTCGGACTCAAACTCAAGGGAGCACGCGCGGTGAAGATAGCCGTGTGCATCAAGCGCGCCGCCGACATGGAGACGCGGTTCAAGATTGCGGCGGACGGGAGGTCGATCGATGAAGCCGGTGTGAAGTTCGACATCGCGGATTTCGATGGCTTCGCGGTCGAGGCGGCGTTGCAGCTCAAGGAAAAGGACGGCACGGGCGAGGTGACGGTGATCTCGCTCGGCAAGGACGCGGTGCAGGAGACGCTGCGCAAGGCGTTGAGCATGGGCGCCGACAAGGCCGTGCATTTGAAGACGGATGCAGTGCCGGCCGACGCGTTGGCGATCGCGCGCGTGCTGGCCGCGGAGCTCGAGGGCGGCGGCTACGACCTCATGTTGTTCGGGCGGATGGCGATCGACGCCGCGAATCAGAGCGTGGGGCCGATGGCCGCGGAATTGTTGGGAGTCCCATGTGTTTCCGCGGCATCGCAGCTCGGCGTTGCGGGCGGGCGGGGGACAGCGCGGCGCGAGCTCGAGGGCGCGGCGGAAGTGCTGGAGTTTCCACTTCCGGCGGTGGTGACGATCGACGAAGGCATCGCGCGGCCGCGGCTGCCGTCGCTCAAGGGCATCATGGCGGCGAAGAAAAAGCCGCTCGAGGTGAAACCGGTGCAGGTCGGTGAATCGCGGGTGACGGTCATCAAGATGGAGCTGCCGCCGGAACGGACGGGCGGTCGGATCATCGGCGAAGGTCCCGATGCGGTGCCGGAGTTGGTGCGGCTGCTGCAGACCGAAGCGAAGGTGCTCTAATGGCGAACACGTTCGCGTTCGTGGAGTCGCGGAGTGGGGAGCTGCGCCGCGTTGGGCTCGAGGCGGTGACCGCGGCTCGGCGGCTGGCCGATGCGACCGGCGGCGGGGAGGTGCACGCGTTAGTCATGGGTGCACCCGGAATTTCGGCGAAGGCCGAGATGATCGGCGCCTATGGGGCGGACGTGGTGGAGGTGGTGGAGCACGCGGGCCTGGCGTTGTATTCGCCGGAAGTCGTGGCGGCGACGGCTGCCGCGCGCATCGGCGACGGGTCGTATCGCGCGGCGTTTTTCAGCGCGTCGGCGCAGGGGAAGGATCTGGCGCCTCGCGTCGCGGCGAAGCTGGGCGTGAGCCTGGGCGCCGACGTCACGGCATTCGAGACATCGGGCGACGCGATTGTCGTTAGGCACCCGGTGAACACGGGCAAGGTGATCGCGACACTGTCGATCACCGGCACGCCGGTGCTGCTGTCGCTGAGGCCGGGATCGGTGACGGCGGAGCGGGCGCCGCGGACGCCGCGCGTCGCGACGATCGCGCCGGCCATCGATCCGGCCGCGGCACGCGTGGTGCCCAGGGAATTGTTGGCGGGCAACACGGCGAAGCTGGATTTAGGTGAAGCCCCCGTGATCGTGAGCGGCGGCCGCGGGTTGCGCGCGCCGGAAAACTTCAAACTGGTGGAAGATCTCGCGGCGGCGTTCGGAAACGCCGCGGTGGGTGCGACGCGCGCGGTGACGGACGATGGTTGGCGGCCGCACACGGATCAGATCGGGCAGACCGGTCGCCTGGTGAGTCCGGATCTGTACATCGCGTGCGGAATTTCGGGTGCGATCCAGCACCTTGCCGGCATGCGGACATCCAAGACCATCGTCGCGATCAACAAGGATCGGGAAGCGCCGATCTTCAAGATCGCGGACTACGGCGTGGTGGGTGACGTGCTCGAAATTCTGCCGGTGCTCACCGAGGCCGTTCGCAAGGCAAAACAATCGCACTGATCGATGGGGCCGGGAGCATACCGGCTCCACGTTTTCATTCGAGCTCGCCATGACGTCATCCGGTCGTTCGCTGCCCATTGTGCCCGGCCAGTATCAGCCCGCGCTGCCGACGGATCGGTTCATCGTCGCCGAACCTCCCGATGCCGAGCACGTGCCGATGGATGTGGTGTTCGTGGGAGGCGGCCCGGCGGGGCTGGCGGGGGCGATCGAGCTGGCGCGTCTGGCGCGGGCCGATGCCGAGGCGGGCGGTTCGTTAGGCGACATCCAGATCGCGGTGCTGGAGAAGGCGGGCGCGCTGGGCGAGCACTGTTTGTCGGGCGCGGTGGTGAACCCGGCGGCGTTCCGCGCGCTGTTCCCGGACATGGCGGACGGCGACTTTCCGTTCCGCGCCAAGGTGGCGGGCGAGCGGGTCTACTTCCTGACGGGGTCGCGCGCGATCCGTCTGCCGACGCCGCCGACGATGCGCAACCACGGCAACTACGTGGGCTCGATCTGCGAGATGGTCCGTTGGTTGGGCGAGCGAGCGGAAGCGGCGGGCGTGAACATCTTCACCGGATTTCCGGTGGCGTCGCTGCTGGTGGAGCACGACCGCGTGATCGGCGTGCGGACGACGCCGTCCGGTCTGGAGCGGGACGGGACGCGCGGGCCGGCGTACACGCCGCCGACCGATCTCACGGCGCGGGTGACGGTGCTGGCCGAAGGGACGCGCGGGTCGTTGACGCAGGCGTACTGCCGCTGGCGCGGCATCGGCTCGGCCAACCCGCCGCTGTTTGCGTTAGGCGTGAAGGAGCTGTGGGAGTCCGCGCGCCCGCTCGATGCGGTGGTCCACACGCTCGGATGGCCGCTGCCCAACGACGCCTTCGGCGGCACCTTCATGTACCCGTTAGGCGGCAACCAGATCGCGGTGGGCGTGGTGGTCGGCCTCGACTATCGCCAGGCGTCCCTCGATGCGCACGAGCTGCTGCAGCGCCTCAAGCTGCACCCGCTGTTTCGGTCGTACCTGCAGGGCGGCGAGATGATCGAGTGGGGCGCCAAGACGATTCCGGAAGGCGGAGACTGGGCGCTTGCGGAGCGGCGCTACGGCGACGGCCTGCTCGTGACTGGAGACGCGGCAGGCTTCGTCGAAGTCGCATCGCTCAAAGGAATCCACTACGCCATGCAGTCCGGAATCTTCGCGGCACGGGCGATCTTCGACGCGCTCAAGATGCAAGACACGTCTGCGGCGGCGCTCGCGTCGTACGATCAGATGGTGAAGGACAGCTACATCACGCGCGACCTGTACGAGCGGCGCAACATGCGCCTGGCGTTCCAGCACGGCGGTCTGTACGGCGGCGGCATCAAAGCGGGGCTCATGACGGTGACGCGCGGCGCGTTTCCCGGCGGCCGCATCGCGTCGGAGCGGGATGCAGACGTCGCGCGCACATCGGACGGAGTGGCGCACGTGCCGCCGGATGGCAAGCTCACATTCTCGAAGCTCGATGCGGTTTTCCGGTCGGGGAACGCGACGCGCGACGACATTCCGTCGCATCTGATCGTTGGGCAGGACGTCCCGCCGGCGGTCGCGGATTTCTACGCGCACTTGTGTCCGGCCGGAGTCTACGAGCGCGACGGAGACCGGTTGGTCGTGAGTCCGGCCAACTGCGTGGACTGTAAGGCGACCGATGACGTCGGACCGCGCTGGACGCCGCGCGAAGGCGGCAGCGGCGCGAAGTACCGCTCCATGTGATGCGGCGCCGCGTCCGCGGCGACCTGCCTAACGATGTATCACGCGGCGCAGCTCGAGCAGACGCACGTGAAAGGTGAGTCCATCGTCGCGCGCCTCGCGAACAGGTGCGGCGGCGAGCTCGAACCCCAACGCCTCACACGCGCTCACGAACGCATCGGCGGCGATGCGGCCGGGGTCGGCGACGGTGGCGACGCCGTGAGCCGCCAGCGCGCGGTCGAGCACCTGCGCGACGAGCTGCCCATAGTCGCGCTCATAGAGCACATCGGCGGCGATGATGCGGTCGAAGCGGCCGAGATCGTCGGGCAGGCGGCGCCAATCGACGAGGCGGGTGAGCGGCGCGCGTCCAACGTTGCGCACGGCATTGACGCGCGCGAAGGCGAGCGCGTCGTCGTAATAGTCGGTGGCGGTCACGTCGTAGCCGGCCCGGAGGGCGGCGATCGTGCTCAGTCCGAGGCCGCAGCCCAGCTCGAGGCACGAGCGGCCCGCGCCGGTTTCGCTCGCGACTGCGTCGGACAGCGCGCGCGAGGCGGGCCAAAGATCGGCCCAGTACGGCAATCGTTCGTCGCGCGAGAAATCCTCTTCATCGATGAGCGCCTCGATCGAGCGCGGCTTGAGGAGAGTGACGCGCTGTCCCGCGACGTCGACGTCCTGCGTGATGCACACGTGGCGCCGCTCGATGTCCTCGGCCAGTGTCACGGTCACAGGGCGAAGGTTGCGCTCATGTGCGCGTCTTCGCCGAGGAGCAGTGCGTTCACCGTTTCACCGGCTTCGACGCGCGGGCGGTCCTCGGGGATGACGAGAAGCGCATTGGCGCGCGCCATGGACGTGAGCACGCCGGACCCTTGCGGTCCCGTCAGCCGCGCGGTCATCGCGCCGCCGGCGCCGACCGACACGATGCCGCGCATGAAGTGCGTGAGCGGGGCGGCGATGGCGACGGGTTCCTCGAGCGTCACCGGGATGGGCCGCCGGTAGAGCCGCGTGTGGCCGAGCATCCGGCGGAGCATCGGCCGCACGAACAAGTCGAAGGTGACCATGGTCGAGACCGGGTTG
>DAHUXU010000150.1 GCA_027307005.1 Gemmatimonadota bacterium | reverse complement strand
GTCGACGATGATCGCGCGGTCGCCACAACGTGGCTTCGCACTCACGGTGGCGATGGTCGCCATTGTGATTATCGGCGCGCTCATTGTGGGCGTATTCTTCGCCGCCACACAGGAGTTCCGTATTGGTCGCAACACGGTGCTCCAAGCGCGCGCACTTACTGCCGCCGAATACGGTCTCAATGCCATCGTGTCGACGGGACAGTGGAGCAAGTCGTGGAACAACACGTCTATCACCGGCACGTTGGACACGACGAGAGCGTATTCGCCCGGCGACGGATCTGTCGACACGGTCCGCGTGACGTATCTCGGGAACGGTGAGTTCGCCATCACTTCGGAAGGACGTGTCGGTACGATTGTCGGCGCGCAAGCCCGCAAACGGCTCGGGGCCATCGTTGCGCTGAACTTCCCGACTGTGAAACTGCTCGGTGCTCTGACCACGCGCGGTAGCACGAAGATCGGTGGCAGCTCGTTCATCGATGGCACCGATGACAGCGTAAGCAACTGGAACTGCCCGCCCCCGGACACGTCGCTGCCCGGTATCGCGATCGCGGACTCGACTCAAATCAGCACCTCGGGCTGTAGTAACTGCATCGCGGGTAACCCGAAAATCGAACAGACGCCGCTGGCGAACAACGACAGTACGTACACGCAGTTCGGAAACGTCTCCTTCCAGGACCTCGCGTCGAGCGCCAACCTGACGTATTCGGGCGGCACGTTGAATGGCATGGCGCCCTCGTATACTGGCACGACCTGCAAGACGACCGACTTGAACAACTGGGGCGACCCGCTCCGAATCGTACCCGCAACCGCATACTGCAGCAGCTACTATCCGGTCATCTACTCCAACGGCAACCTTTCGGTTACCGGCGGCGTTGGGCAGGGCCTGCTGCTCGTGAACGGCGATCTCTCGGTTGCCGGCGGGTTCCAGTTCTACGGCATCGTGATCGTGACCGGCCACCTAAAGACAACTGGCACCGGTGGACACTTCACCGGCGGCGTGCTTGCGCAGAACGTCGACCTCGAGCAGAACACCGTTCTCGGAAACGCGGTAATTACCTACTCGAGCTGCGCCTCGAGCTTCGCGATGAAGGCGATCGCGTCGCCGCAGCTTGCGTCTGGCCGCTCATGGGTCGACCTCTATTGAGTTGACGACGTAGCGGCCCACACCGCGAAGATTCGGTTCGACCAGCGCGCTTCGGCTGATACGATTCAGCCGGAGCGCGCTTTCTTTGGCACGTCCACTCCTGGAGGAGTCTGTGGCCGTGACCAAACGTCGTTGTCATCGCCGCGGTGGCACCAGCGTCGTCGAAGCGCTCGCCGCCATCACACTGCTCGGCGTCGGCGTGCTCGCCATCGCCGCAACGGGTGCTGCCAGCCTGCGACTCGAAACGAGTGCCAACCGGCGGGCACACGCTGCATCTTCCGTTAGTACGCGGTTCGAGCTGCTGCATCGCGCCGGCTGCGCGTCGTCTGCCGGTGCCGACAGCGCACTCGGTGTTTCAGCGGTCTGGCGGAGCATTGGCGTCGACAGCGTCCAGCAAAGCGTCGACAGCGTCGTGATTGTCGACCGACTCGCCGCACATCCCATCACCCAAGTCTTCAAATCGGCGGCGCCATGCCGATGACCCGCGGATCGCTCCGGGGCTTCACGCTGATCGAGCTCGTCATCGGCCTGGTCGTTGCCGCCGTCGTCGGAGCGACGGCGATTTCGATAGCTGTGCGCCAGGAACATCTCGCGTTTGCGCTCGAACAGATCATCGAAACGCGTCGAGCACTTCGCGAGGGGGTCGACGCGTTGCGATACGACCTTCGGGCCACGTCGCCGCCGCGTGGCGGGATCTATGCCATGGGCGATACGTACGTCGAGTTTCGAATGGCGACCGGGTTCTCGATTCTCTGCGGGCTCGACTCCTCGCGCACGTTGCTCGTGTTTCCGTCTCGCTCATCGTCCGTAGCCAATCTCACGTCGTGGATCTCGGCGCCCGAGGCGGGTGACACCGTCATGGTGTTCACTGCGCACGCCGATGCTGATTCCGCTCGCTGGGATGCATACGCCATGGCATCGGCGACGACGTCGGGGCGTGGATGCTCGGCTGATTTCAGAGCGCCGGACGCCACCGCGTCGACGATGGCCGTTCGCCTAACGACCCCGGTGCCTCGGGGCGTTGGGCCTGGTGCCGCGCTGCGCTTCGTTCGCCGCGCCAGGTACGAGCTGTACAAGTCCGCGGACGGCGGCTGGTATCTGGGCTTTCGCGACTGTCTCGCTACGCGCGCGACGCCCTGCGCCATCGTCCAGCCCGTGAGTGGCCCGTATTCGGTGGGCGGCATGCGTTTTGTCTTTCGAGACAGCGCGGACGCGCCAACCGCCGATCCAAATCGCGTCACACGCATCGATGTCATGATGCGAGCCGCCAGTGCCGCGCGTCTGCATCTCCCGGGCATCCGGCCGGGCGTATTCGTCGATTCAGTGCTATTCACCATTCGACCTCGCCGCTAATGCAAGATGACCTTTACGCCCATGCGCGGCGGAGCCGGCGCGGCGCTACGCTCATTCTGGTCTTGATACTGCTGGCCGTACTGGGCGCGCTCGCGGCCGCGTCCTTCGTCGCGGCGCTGCACGAGGAACGCATCGAGAGCGGCGCGCTCGTACGGGCGAGCGCGTTCGCGGCAGCCGAACACGCGGCGTACACGGCAATTGCCCCGCAACAGTGGCGCGCCGCCTGGACCAATGAGCCTCCAGTTAGGCAAGTCTCTTCGTTCACCGAGCACCTGTTTGGAAGCGCCGCGGCGACGACACAGATCTGGATGCTCACCACGTCGAGTGCGCTGATCCTCGCCGATGGCACCGCTGGTATTGCGCCGCGTGCCGCGCATCGCCGCGTGGCGCTGCTCGTGTCGTTTCACCGTCCCGTCATGCCCGCGGCCGCTGCCGTTGCCAAGAACGGCCTGTCTCTGCACGGCGGTTCGTCAATCGGTGGAGGAGGCGCCGGCGTTCTGGAGGATTGCCTAACGCCTGACTCCGATGTGGCTGCCGTGAGCGTCCCCCCGCAGGTGCCGATCGACACCGGTGAATGCACGCCGCAGGGCTGCCTTCGTGCCACGCGACTCATCCGCGATACCGTTCTCGCGCTTCGCCCAGAAACGCCCGAGCAGTTCGGTCAGGTGGACCGCTCATTTCTTGCCAGCGTCGGGCGCCGACTGGCGCCCGGCATCACCCTGTCGCCGGCGCCCGTCGTCGATGCTCAGAACGCCTGCGATCCTAACGCTGACGCAAACTTGGGCGACCCGCTGCGCCTACTCGGACCCGATTCGCCGTGCGGCTCCTATTTCCCGGTCATCCACGCCACCGGTGATCTGACGCTTTCTGGCGGAGCAGGTCAGGGAATGCTGGTCGTCGATGGGAATCTCAGTCTCGTTGCAGGCGCACGATTTACGGGCGTGCTGCTCGTGCGGGGCGCGGCGCGGCTCGAGGCCGACGCGCGCGTCACGGGTATCGTGGTGGCCGATCGTCTATCGCTCACCAATGCGTCGGCGATCACGTACTCCGCATGCGCAATCGAGAGCGCGTCGCATTCCGGCGCTCGCCCGTTTCCCGAAACGACCAGCTCCTGGAGCGAGATGTTCTGACGTTTCGAGCGATCTTCCCGCTCGATCGCTACGACGTGTTTCAGTGGCGGTTCAGAAGTTACCTCCGCCCCATCGGGTCGTGTGACTGGTACCCGAGCGGACCGCATCCGCAATGGTGCGCACGCCCGTACCTCGAAGTCGACATCGCAACTCCTGTATCACGCGCGCTCACTCCATTCAACGCACGATTTCCCATGGGTCTCTTTGGTCGCAAGAAGACGTCGATCGGCCTCGACATCGGCTCCGGTCTCGTGAAAGTCGCCGTCATCGAACACAGCAAAGGCGAACCCGAGTTGACGAAGGTCGCGATCGCTCCACTCCTCGCAGACGCGATTGTCGAAGGCGAGGTGATGGATCCAGGTATCGTTGCCGAGGCGGCGCGCAATGCGCTCTCCGCGGCGGGCATTAGCGGCCGCCCCGTGATTACGGCAGTCGGTGGCCGCGACGTGATCATCAAGAAGATCCAGATCGATCGTGTCAAAGAACAGCAAGCGCGCGAGTTGATTCGGTGGGAAGCCGAGCAGCACGTGCCGTTCGATATGGAATCCGTCGAGCTCGACTTCCAGATCCTCGACCCGGACGCCGAGGGCCTGGAGATGAACGTCCTCCTCGTCGCGGCGAAGCGCGATCTGATCGAAAACAAGCTCCGACTCCTAACGGACGCCGAGGTCGCGCCGAGCGTCGTCGATGTGGACGCATTCGCGCTGCACAACGCGTTCGAGGTGAACTATCCCGAAGCGATGAGCGGCGTCGTCTGCCTGGTGAACATCGGACACGAGGTCACCAACATCAACATCATGGAAGACGGCGTACCGCTGCTCACCCGCGACATCGCCGTCGGCACGCGCCGCTTCCGTGAGGATCTGCAGCGCGAGCGCGGCTTGAGCGCGGAAGAAGCGGATGGGCTCCTGCAGGGGTACGATCGCTCACCGCACCTCCAAGCAGTCACCGAGACGCGCGGCGAAGAGATCGCGACCGGCATCGAGCGCGCGGCTGCCTTCCTCGCGAGCTCATCGCGCGTCACGAACAAACTGCGCGCCGCCTATACGAGCGGCGGCGGCTCGCGCGTTCCAGGTCTAACGGACGCCCTCGCGACACGTCTGCGCATTCCGGTAGAGCAAGCCAACCCACTGCAGCGCTTGCGAGTACGTGACGGTGCTTTTGATTCGCTCGTCATCGACGATGTTGCTCCGCTCCTCATGCTCCCCATCGGGCTGGCGCTGCGCCAGGTCGCCTGATCTTCTCGCGAAGGCCGCGTAATGATCCAAATCAATCTCAATCCGGGTAGCGCGAAGAAGTCGCGCAGCCGCGGTGCCGGCGTGAACTTCGCCGGCGTTGCTGCCGGAGCGATTTCGCGAGTCAAAGATCCGTACCTGCTCGCCGCCGCCGGATCCGCCCTCTTCGCTGCGGCGATGGTCGGCCTCATGTACGTGCACCAGAACAGTCGCGCGTCCGATCTCGATGCGCAGCTCCAGACGGCGCAGCAGGATTCCATTCGATTCACGGCGGTCATCGTGCAGAAGCGCAAAGCCGAGACGCAGCGTGACTCGGTGGTGCGCCAGGTCGATCTGATCAAGTCGTTCGACAACAAGCGCTACGTCTGGCCTCATCTCATGGATGAGATAAGCCGCGCGCTTCCGCCCGAAACCTGGCTGACGTCGGTGGTGCAGAGCAACAACAGCTCGGCGGCGCAGCAGGATGAAGCGCCTCCGCCGACGGCCAAAGGCAAAAAGGCGGCAGCGCCCAAGGGTCCGCCGCCGGTCGACACGACGAGTGTCCCCGTCGTCAAGGCGCACATCGTGGGTCAGACCGTCGACATTCAGGCCCTCACGCGATTCATGAAGCTCCTCGAGGCGTCGCCGTTCATTCAGAACGTCACGCTCATCAAGTCATCGATTGTCATCGCCGATGGAAAGGAAGTCACCGAATTCCAATTGGATGCCTCCTACCAGGCGCCCGATCCCTCTGCGATCAAGACCGTTCCTGTCTCGCTCTCGGTGAGGTAAGCGATGCCTGGGATGCCTAAAGGACAGCGGGAGCAATCGCTCGTGCTCGTGTGCGTGCTCGCGATCGCAGCGATCGGTCTCTACTGGTACATGGTCTACTCGCCGCGGTCGGATGCGCTCACGAAGCAGCAAGCGCACGTCGAGGCGCTCACCGCCATGAACCAGCGCGCCAAGTCCGAGATGAGTAAAGGCAACTTGAGCGAGCTGCGTGCCCAACTGGCCACGTATCAACAGAACCTGTCGCTCATTCGAACGCTCGTGCCGGCCGGAAACGAAGTGCCGGCGCTCCTCGAGCAAGTCTCGACCGCTGCACGGCACGCGGGGCTCGACCTTGCTTCCGTCGATCCGCAGCCGGTGCAGGAAGGCAGCAACTACGACACGTACCGCTACGGCATGGCGATGGTGGGCGGATATCACCAGCTCGCCGAGTTCTTCGCGAATGTCGGATCGCTCCAGCGTATCGTACTGCCGGTGAATGTCCAGTTGACGCTGTCGACGAACGCCAATGCGAAGGCTGCGCGGACGGACCCGAACGCTGCGGTCATCGAAGCGCGCTTCCAGCTGCAGACGTTCGTGACGCACAATCCCGCGGAAGACGCGGACGATCAGCCTCCCCCGAAGAAGGGGGCGAAATCATGACCATGAGCAAACTCGCACTCGCCCCGCTGGCGTCGGTGTGCATGTGCATCGCCGCGGCGTCGTTAGGCGCACAGCAGATTCCAGGCACCGCCG
Organism: Gemmatimonadota bacterium; assembly: GCA_027307005.1. Classification (GTDB taxonomy): domain Bacteria; phylum Gemmatimonadota; class Gemmatimonadetes; order Gemmatimonadales; family Gemmatimonadaceae; genus JADGGM01. The sequence continues at coordinate 2,128 of DAHUXU010000150.1, read as the reverse complement.
CGAAAAACGCAGCGCGCCGCGTGGTCGCGGCGACGAACGCGCACATCGATGCGATGCAGAACACGGACGGCCCGGCGCCTAAACGGCCGACCGCGACCCCGCCGCGTGTCGCGGACGCGACCCACAATCGGGCGCCGTCCGACCGGTCGACCGGTGGTGTCTCCCCGGCCGCGGCATCGGCGCGGACGCACGGTCGCGCGGCGGCCGATCACGCGTCCCACGCTGCAACAAAAGGCCGCGACACGGTGACCATCGGCGCACAAGGCACGAGCGGAGACGGAACCACGTCGATTTCCGAGCGCGGCGGGAAGAACGAAATCGCGCTCACGCGCGAAATATTCTCGTACAACGCCGACGGGCGGCGGGATCCATTCGTGTCGCTCATCGAGTCCGGTGAGCTCAGACCGATGGTCTCCGACCTCAGACTCGTCGTCGTGATTTACGATCCCGGTGGTCGATCCGTCGCCATTCTACGCGATGTGTCGACGATGGAGCAGTACCGCGTCAAGGCGGGGCAGACGTTAGGCCGCATGCGCGTGGCGCGCATCGACGCCAAATCTGTCACGTTTACCCTGGAAGAATTCGGATACAGCCGGCAAGAAACGCTGGCGCTCAACGATTCCACGAGAGCGAGGTCGCAATGAGGCGGGTCTGTGCGCTGATCGGAATGACGTTCGCCGCGCTCGCAGCGCAGGCGTCCGTCGCCCGCGCCGCGACGGTCGGCAAGTTAGGCGGCGGAGAGGTGACGTCTCTCAGCGTCGTCCCGGCAGCCGGGCGCGCTGAAGTCGTCGTCGCCGTCGATGGATCCGTCGACATCGATGACTTTTCCCTGGCCAGTCCGCCCCGCATCGTCCTCGACCTGCGTGGCGCCAAGCTCGCCAATGCCGGCCGCATGTACGATCGCGTCGCCCGCGGCGGCATTACCAATGTGCGCGTGGCCCAGTATCGCGACAACATCGTGCGGCTGGTGATCGACCTCGACGGCCAGCATAGCTACACCGTCAACCGCACCTTGAACGAAGTGCACGTCGTGCTCGATCCGGACGCCACGACCAAGACATCGTTCACCGCGTGGCGTGCGACCGCCGGCAGCGGCGATGCCTTCACTGCCGCCCAAGCACGTCAGGAAGATCAACCGGTGGATTCTCCTCGGCATACGATGGTCAACCTCACGTCGAGCGACCGCTCGGCCGCCGTGTCTTCGCAGCCGCGCATCACGATCAGCTATCAAGACTCCGATATCAGAGATGTAATCGCCGGTTTCGCCGTCTTCTCCGGCCGAACCATCGTCGCGGGCAAGGGTGTCACCGGAACCGTCTCTGCAGAAATCCGCGACCAGCCCTGGGACGTCGCCTTACGCGCCATCCTTGCATCGCAAGGGTACGCCGCCAAGGAAGACGCCGACGGCATCATCTCCGTCGACAGCTACGAGAACATCGCCAAGCAGCAGGCGACCGAGCCCCTGCAAACCCGCATCATCTCGGTCAACTACGCACGCGCCAGCTCGTTGGTCTCGACGGTCAAGTCGCTCCTGTCCAAGGAGTGCCCTCCGGGCACGGCCGGACCGAACGGCGCCACGAACACCAGCGAGTGCAAGAGCCGCGGCGATGTCAGCGCTGACTCGGGCACGAACCGGTTGCTCGTGACCGACGTGCCGTCGCGTCTCGAGGAGATCGCCAGCTACATCAAAGACCTCGACATTCGCACGCCGCAGGTCTCCATCAAGACCAAGATCATTCTCGTCGATCGCACGAACATTCAAGACATCGGCGTGAGCTACGATCTCGGCGACAACGGCACGTTCTTCAACAAGCTGGTGCAGCGCACGGATCCAAGCACGTTCAAGCCGATCGACTCGAACGGCGATGGCGTCCCCGACGCCGTCGTCGGCACACCATACCCATCGAACACGCAGGTGATCAATATCGGCGGCAACTCGCTCGCCGCGGTGGCGAACGCCACGCAGCGTGTCGTCGACCCGGCGCTGTCCCTGATCTTCTCCACTGCGTTAGGCAAATTCAACCTCACGGCGTTCCTCGATGGGCTGCAGGAAGTGCGTCTGTCCGACGTCGAGGCCGAGCCGAGCATCGTCACGCTCGACAACCGGGAAGCGCAGATCCTCAACGGC